>NZ_DBNGPQ010000094.1:0-91989 GCF_057122925.1 Umezawaea sp.
TGGGGCGGGGTTCACGCCGGATGACGAGGTGGTGCTCCAGGCGTTGGCCGCGGCGGCGGGGGTGGCGATCGAGAACGCGCGGTTGTTCGAGCGGTCGCGGATGCGGGAGCGGTGGTTGGAGGCGACCCCGCGGAGATCAATTCGGAGTTGTTGGGCGGTGCGTCGGCGCAGGACGCGTTGCGGCTCATCGCCCAGCGCATGGTGGAGCTCACCGGCGCGCACTCCTCGATGATCGTGCTGTCGGAGGAGGGCGAGCTGGTCGTCACCGCGGGCGCGGGTCCCGGTGCGGAGGAGATCGTCGGGCGACGAACGCGGGAGACCCGACGAGAGGTGTGCGATGACACGAGCGCTGGTCGTCTACGAGTCGATGTTCGGCAACACGGGGGAGGTCGCGAACGCCGTGGCCAGGGGGATCGCCGCGACGGGGGAGGTGGACGTCGTCGACGTCGGTGCGGCACCGACCACCCTGCCCGACGACGTGGACCTGCTGGTGGTCGGCGCGCCCACCCACGCGTTCGGCCTGAGCAGACCGAGCACCCGCGGGTCGGCCGCCGACCGGGCGGCGGGCGAGGTCGTGTCCACCGGGATCGGTGTGCGCGAGTGGCTGGACTCCCTGCGGCCCCTCGGCACGCCCGCGGCGGTCACCGCCTTCGACACGCGGGTCAAGATCCCGCTGGTGCCCGGCTCCGCCGCCCGCCGCGCCCTCGGCACGCTGCGCCGACTCGGTTTCCCGATGCTCGTGCGGTCCGAGAGCTTCTTCGTCACCGGCACACCGGGCCCGCTCAGGGACGGCGAGGTCGAGCGCGCCGAGCGGTGGGGCGCGAAGCTCGCGGCGGCGCACGCGGCACGCAGGCACGTGCGGGGGAGTTGACGACCGTCGGTGAGCCGCGTGCGACCCGCCCGCGGGACCTTCGCTGCCGTTCCGCGGACTTTCGCCACTGCACCAGCCGAGCCCGTCCGCCGACACTGGGGAGGAGGTCCCGTCGACGGAGGTCGTGGTGCGAGAACCGAGTGTTGACCGGGTGATGACCCGGAACGTGGTCGCCGTCCGAGCCGCCACGCCGTTCAGGGAGCTGGTCGAGCTGCTGGACGGCCGGGGGGTCAGCGCGCTGCCCGTGGTGGACGACCGCGATCGGCCCATCGGCGTCGTGTCGGAGGCGGACCTGCTGCCCGAGGAGGAGTTCCGCGGCGGCACCGAACCGCCGCCGGGGCTGTTGGTCGACCGGGCCCGCAAGGAACGGTGGCGCAAGGCCCTCGGTGTCGTCGCCGGGGACGTGATGACCACGCCGGTCATGACGATCGCCCCCGACGCGCCGGTGAGCGCCGCCGCGCGGCAGCTGGCGAGGTCGGGCGCGCGCAGGCTCTTCGTGGTCGACGCCACCGGGGCGCTCGCGGGTGTGGTCGCCCGCCGCGACCTGCTCGGCCTGTTCCTCCGCGACGACGGGCAGATCCGCTCCGAGGTGCTGGAGCAGGTGTTCCACCGCGTCCTGCTCGTCGATCCGGCGACCGTCGACGTTCGGGTCGACGACGGGGTCGTGACCGTGCGGGGACGTCTGGACCGCCGCACCGACACCGAGCTGGCCGAGCGCCTGGTCCGCGCGGTGCCGGGAGTGGTCGACGTCGTGTCCGACCTCGCGCACGGCTGGGACGACACGGCGATCAAGGTCGACTCGGGCCTGGAGCCAGGGTACTGAACCCCGTTCGACGGAAGAGCGGAAGAGCGGCAGCACCAGGAGGGGATGAGGATGCACGCGGAGACCGGTGACTGGCTGCTCGTCGAACAGCCCATCGCGGACAGGTCGGCGCGCAGGGGGGTGATCGTGGGGGTCCGGCGGTCGGACGGCCGACCGCCCTACGTCGTGCGCTGGCTGGACACCAACCACGAGGCGCTCGTCTACCCCGGCCCCGACGCGCACGTGGTGACCGCCGCCGAGCTGGCCGAGTTGGACGCGCGGGTGGCGGCGCGGGCCCGCGCGGTCCAGCGCTCCACCGATGCGGACCGCGCACCACACCCGCGCTGAGCAGGCGGTACAACACTTCCTTGGCAGATCTCCCACGTGCTTCGGTGACGCTCGGCGGCAGCACCACCCGCCCGAGACCAACCGGATTCGGGTCACCGGCACGTTCCCAAGGAGATCACGTGCAACGCATGCGGAAGTTCCTCGCCGCCGCGGTCGTCGGTTTCGTCGCCACGATCACCGTCACCCTCGGAGCCGCGCCCGCGCAAGCGGCTCCGGCCCCGGTCCCGCCGAGCCGGGAGCAGGTCACGACCCTCGGCGTCGGCGAGTGCGTCGACCACCTCATCAACAGCAACTACTACCCGAGCAACCTGCGCATCTCCATCTGCTCCGCGGCGGCGGCGATCGGCACCCCGAACGCCGCCGTCGCCTGCACGGGTGCGCTGATGGCCACCGGTGTGCGCTTCCTGGTGGCGGGGGCGGCCTGCGCCCTGGCCATCGTGTGATCGACCGGACCGGGGGTGGAGGGCTCCCGCGGGCACCGCTCCGCCCGCGGGAGCCCTTCCGCGCCGCGCTCAGCGGGCGGGCCCGTCCCACACCGCCCGCACGGCCTCCGCGACCGCCGCCGCCTGCGCCCGGCCCGCCTCGGCCGCGGCGGCTCGTCGGGCGGGGTCGAGGACGTTGCCGCCGATCGCCGCGCGCGCCGCGTCGTCCGGGCTCAGCAGGATCGACCGCGCGTCCAGCGCGGCGAGCTGGACGTCCGGGCGACCGGCGCGGCTCAACCCCCTGGTGATCGGCGCGAGGACGACGACCCGCTCGTGGCCCGCGGCCAGGTCGACGTTGGCGAGCGAGCGCATCCCGCCGTCCATGTAGCGGTGGCCGTCGATGGTCACCGGCGGCCACACCAGCGGCACGGCGCAGCTCGCGGCGACGGCGTCGAGGAACGGCACCCCGCTGTCCCGGTCGAACACCGCGAACGAGCCGTCCTCGGCGTTGACGGCCGTGACCCGCAGCGCGCGCTCCGGCCAGCCGCGCTGGGCGAGCCTGCCCTCGAACACCGCACGTCGCTCGGCCTCCGACACCGTCCGCGCGCGCAGCGCGGCCCGGCCCAGACGGGCGCGTTTGCGCTGCCCGGTGCCCGGTAGCGCGTAGGCCGCGGCGTAGCGCAGCACCATGCCGCGGGTCAGCCGGGCCGCGATCTCGTCGCGCGGCGGGCGCAGCTGGTCCGCGTACAGCCGCTCCAGGGGCGTGCCGCCCGCGAGCTGGGCCGCGACGACGGAGCCCGCCGACGTCCCGATCAGCAGGTCGGCCCCGGTCAGGTCCACCCCCGCCTCGGCCAGCCCGTGCACCAGACCGATCTCCCAGGCGATCCCGGTGACCCCGCCACCGCCCAGCACCACCGCGCGTTCCTCGTCGTCCACGGCTCCACGATGCCGGCACGGGCGTCGCGGGCCCGTACCGGTCGCTGCCTGCGGGGACTCCGCCGTTCTGCGCCGGGGGTCGACCGGGGGTGACGGCCCACCGGTCACCCGACGCGGGCCGACACCTCGTCCAGCGCCGCCGTCTCCTCCGCGGTGAGCTCGAACTCGGCCGACGCCAGCAGGGCGGGCAGCTGGTCGACCGTGCGGGCGCTCGCGATCGGCGCGACGACACCGGGACGGCCGCGCAGCCAGGCGATGGCCACCGTCGACATCGCCACCCCGCGGGCGGACGCGACGTCCTCCACGGCCTTGACGACGGCGAACCCGGCCTCGGTGAAGTACCGGCTCGCCAGGACCCGCCGGAGCCGTTCGCCGAACTCCTGCCTGTTGCTGCGGTTCTTGCCGGTGAGGAGGGCACCGATCACCGCGAAGTACGGCGCCGCCCTGCCGAGCGGGCCGACCTCGCGGTACTTGCCGGTGAGGAACCCGCTCGCCAGGGCGAAGTACGGCACGGCGGCGATCCCCTCGTCGGCGAGCAGGGGAGCGATCTCGCGCTCGTAGCGGCGGCGCGTCACGAGGTTGTAGTCCGGCTGGACGACGGCGGGCGGCTCGTAGCCCTCGCGGCGGGCGATGTCGAGCCACTCCCGGATCCGCGGGGCGCTGTAGTTCGACAGGGCCACCACGCGGATCTTGCCCGCTCGGTGCAGGGAGTCGAACGCGGCGGCGGTCTCGGCGAGCGGGGTCCTCCGGTCGTCGAAGTGGGCGTAGTAGACGTCGACGTGGTCGACCCCCAGCCGGACCAGGGACGCCTCCAGCGCCGCCGTGACGGTGGGGGCGGCGAGTCCCTTGAACTCGGGGTGCCGGCTCACCTTGGTGCCGATGACCACGCTGTCGCGGTTGCCCCGCGCCGCCAGCCACGAGCCGATGATCGTCTCCGACTCGCCGCCGGAGTTGCCGGGCACGGAGGAGGTGTAGCTGTCCGCGGTGTCGATGAAGTTGCCGCCGCCCGCGACGAAGGCGTCCAGGACCCGGTGCGAGTTCTCCTCGTCACTGGTCCACCCGAACGTGTTGCCGCCGAGCACCAGCGGGAAGACGTCGACGTCGGTGCGACCGAGCCGTGCCATCGAAGATCCTTACCTTGGGGGGAAAGCGATCCAACGCCCGGCGACCCTATCGGCCGTCGGGAGGCCGTCACAAGCCGGCGCGGTGCGCCAGGCCGTCCGCGAGGAGGCCGGGGCCCGCCTCGAACGCCGAGCCGTGGCCGACCGGCGAGAGGTCGGCGGGCAGGTCCGCGCCGCCGTCGGGACCGGGGTCCGCCTGCTCCTCCAGGACGCTGCCGACCGTGAAGCGGCCCGCGGCCAGCGCCGTCCGCGCGTGCTGCTCGGGCAGGCGTGACGAGGAACTCCAGCTTGCGGCGGAGCCGGTCGAGGTCGGCGGTGGGCGTGGTGCCCGCGTGCAGCCTCGCGCCGTCGCGGCGCGGCGGCGGCGTGCGGCGGACGCTGCGGGTGCTGTCCGGAACCACTCGCGCCAGTCGTCGCCGGGCACGGGCAGGGGTTGCGCCGCGTGGGGCGCCATCGCCGCCTCCGCCACGGCGGCGAGGAGGTCCTTCTTGGCGCGGAAGTGCCAGCAGGGCGACGGCTGCTCAACAATCCCTCGCTGACGGGGCAACCCTGAAAATCACTCACAGAGGGATTCCGGGGTGGTCATGACCGGGGGAGCACGGACGCGGTCGCCGCGGGTCCTCGTCCGCGACACCCGCACTGTTCCGGGTGGCCGCCAGATCACGCGCCGCAGCCACGACCCGACCGAGACGCGGGTGTACTTCGTGCCGAGGGAGTCCGAGGAGGCGTCGGCGGTCCACCGCGCGCCCGTGCGGCGGCGGCAGGAGTTCTGGGCGGACGGGTTCCGCGACGCGGGGTGGCGGACCGAGCGCTTCGTCGACGCGTGGGGCCAGCCCGTTCTTCCACTCCCAGGAGGTCGTCCAGGTGCGCGCCGACACCTGGTCGAGGGGGAGCGTCGTCCTGGTGGGCGACACCGCGCGCTTGCAGCGGGACGGGCGCCTCCGGCGCGCTGTCGGCGCCCACGTCCTGGCGGGAGAGGTCAACCGGCACCCGGACGACCTGCCGACCGCGCCGGCGAACCACGACCGGGTGCCGCGGCCGTTCGTCGACGCGATCCAGGGCGAGGTGGAACCGCGCCTGCTGCGCCTGGCCGTGCCGAGGACCCGGCGCGCGGTCGACGCCCTCCGGACCGTCACCGCGCCGGCGCGCCTCCTGCGCGTCCCCGACCTCGCCGCGCGCTTCGCGACGGACGACCGCGGCGGTGGCCGGCGGCTGCCCGAGGACCCGGCTCCGGTCGGCGCCGCCTGAGGCGGGTCGCGCGCGCCCGTGCCGCGCCCTGGTGCGTGCGTCACAGCGCGCCGCCCACGGGTGGTGCGGGCCGGGTCGGACACGGCACGTCACCGGCACCTCCGTGTCCGAAAAGCGGGCGATTCCTCCCCATCACGGTTACTTGACCGGTTTAGTACCTGTCGCTACTGTCGAAGTGTCCCGTTACAGTCGCATTACGCTCCGCTATGCCGTCGCGTATTCGTTGTGTTCGCCCCGCGCGTCCACCTGGTGGGCCTGCGGGGTGTTTGTCTGTTTCGGAGTGCGTGGCGGCCCAGCCCGAAGGATTGTTCTCATGGTTGTGCACAAAATCGCGGTCGTCGTGCACGGCGGTGACCCGCTGTCCCGAGCGGGCCTCGCAGGCTTCCTGGAGCAGCAGCGCTCGCTGGTGGTGCTCGACGAGGACGTCGCCGTCGCCGACCGCGCGAACGGGGTCGCGGTCGTGCTCGACGACCGGGTGGACCCCGTCGGCGTGGTCCGGTTGCGCAAGCTCGTCCTCAGCACGAACCAGAAGGTCGTGCTGGTGACCGGCGAGCTGAGCGAGCTCCAGGTCGAGATGGTGCTCGACGCGGGGGTGCAGTGCGTCGTCTGGCGGCACCAGGCCACGGGGGAGCGGCTGGTGAGGGCGGTGGAGACCGCGGCGCGCGGCGAGGGCGACGTGCCGTCCGACCTGCTCGCGCGGCTGCTGGCGCAGCTGCGGGGCGCGCACCGGCGGACGGGGACGTCGCTGCCGCCCGCCGCCGAGCCCACGCCGCGCGAGCTGGGGGTGCTCCGGCTCGTCGCCGAGGGCCTGGACACCAAGGAGATCGCGGACCAGCTCGCGTACTCCGAGCGCACGGTCAAGGGCGTGCTGCACGACGTGATGGTGCGCAGACGGCTGCGCAACCGGGCGCACGCGGTCGCGTTCGCGGTGCGCGAGGGCTACATCTGATCCGCCTCCGGGGAGCCGCGTCGCGGGAATTGCACGAAAAGACCGTCCGAATTTACATTTTCGGGCAGGCCCGCTTCGGTGAGAATGGCGATGTCCCGTCATCCCGAATCGCAGGGGTAAAGGGGCCCGAACCACGCTGTTCGAGGTGGGCGGCCCCGGCCGAGCGGAGGTGGCTTTGTCGTTCAGCCCGTACATCGGCCGAATGCTCGACGACCTCGCGCTGTACTTCTCGACCAGGCGGAGCGCTCGGCCCGTCGACGAACCGTCACCGACGGTGAACGGTCCTGTCGAGCCCGAGCCCCGCCCGGTGGAGCGGGGGGACTGATCCCGCGGCGCGTCACCGGCCGGAGCCGGAGGCCAGCACCGTGGGCAGCCCCGCCAGGAACTGGTCCAGGTGCACGGCGCGGACGTCGTCGTTGCCCGCGCACTTGTGGGACAGGTCGTAGCGAGCCGGTCGGGAGTCGTCGTGGAAGTACACCGCTCGCGGTCGCAGGTCGTCGGTCAGCTCGAACACCGGGTTCGCCACCAGGAAGTCCCGCACCGCGGGGGTGTCCCGGTTGGCCCGCCACCACACCCGCAGCCTGCCGTTGTGGTTGGGGGCCACGGTGATCGTCGGGCCGAACCGGCGCTTCCACTGGAAGATGCCCTGGCTGATCCACGCCTCCACCGCGCCGAAGTCGACGCGCGAGCAGCCGTTGTCGTCGGCCCACCCGAGCAGCAGGTGGTAGAGCGCCTTGAGGGCGCCGTCGTCGTGGTGGACCTGGCTCCCGTCGCGCACGCCCAGCAGGCGCACCGTGAGCACGGAGCCGTCCGGGCTGCGGTGGCACAGCACGCCCGCGGTCCGCAGCCCGTCGACGACGGCGAACGCGAGCAGACCCCGGCGGAACAGGCACTCGTGCGCCCGCGCCTTGGTCTCGTTGCGGGTCCGCTCGCCGTGCCGCAGCTCCATCGTCGGCACGTGCATCCGGTCGTAGAACAGGTCGAAGGACTCCTCGTCGGTGGCGACGTCGATCGCCACCTCGCGGCTGTTGCGCAGGGCGTTGAACCACTGGCGCTCCCGCTTGGAGACCCCGCGCCGCCAGGAGCCGTCGCCGGTCAGGTCGACCGACAGGTGCATCCGGTACGGCAGGACGAGGGCGCTGTCCCTCGGCAGGGAACCGATCTGCGCGGCCGTTCCGCTCACGGCCACCAGGTCGGCGTCCGGCAGGCCGCCGGGCCGGAACAGCCGCCCCCGGTCCAGCAGGTGCTCGCGGCGGTCGGTGGTCGCGACACCGCCGATCTCGCGGCGCTGCTCCAGCAGCTGCCGGATCACCACGCCGTGGTGCACGCCCGCGTACCCGATGCTCGGGCCGTCCGGATCGGCCTCCGACACCGCTGACGTCGCGCGTCGGAGCCGCGTGTCGACCGCGCTGCGCAGCGCGACGAGCCGCGGGTTCTCGCTCTGGTCCCAGGAGTACCCGGCGCGCATGCGCCACCGGTGCGTCTCGGTGAGGATGTTCATGCAGGACGACTCCTCGTCTTCGTTCGAGGCTGTCGCGGAGCCCGTCGCGGTCGGTGGTCCGCTCGGTGTGCAACCGATCATGCTCACGCCGGGCGGGAGGGGGAACGTTCGACCGGACGGACTTTTCGTGCAGGGTTCCGATGGCTGGGAATTCATCTGTGGCGATGGTCACCGAAGAAGTTCCGCCCACTTGTGGCAACAATACGCCCATTCGGGTGGGGAAACGCCCGCCCTACTCGACAGCACTCCGGCCATATCGGATCCGGGCGATCGCCGCAAGGGGGCGTGCGGATTGTGCGATGGTGGGTCCCACGCTTTGGGTATTCGCAGGTGGACGCCATTCGCGGTGGTGAGGGCATTTCCCTGTAACACCCCTTGCCTGCCCAATGTCGGCAGGTTTCCGCCAGGCGTCTCGATTGGAGCCCCGGCGGTATGCGGAAGCTACTCTGGAGTCCTGTCCAGCGTTAAGGATCACCGCATGTCGACGCACAGAATCCCAGTGGTCGTGTACGACGGCGACCCGTTGTCCCGCGCGGGTGTCATCGAGTTCCTGGAGGACCGGCCCGACGTGGTCGTCCTCGACGAAGCCGGTCGGTCGGACGCCGACCGCGCGTGGAGCGTGGGGGTTGTCCTGGTCGACGTCCTCGACGCCGGCGCCGTGGTCCGGTTGCGGACGCTGGTCGCGGACATGGGCGGACGGGTCGTGCTCGTCGTCGGCGACCTCGACGAACCGCAGGTCGAGATGGTGCGCGGCCTGGGTGCCCGCAGCGTGGTCCACCTCCACCACATCACCCCCGCACGCCTGGTCAAAGCGGTGCGGAGCGTGTTCCGCGGTGGTGGCGACTCGGCGGTGAACATGCTGTCCCACCTGTCCGCGCAGGCCCGCGGCTCGCGCAGGGGCAGGCGCGAGAGCATCTCGGCCGAGGCCGTCCCCACGGAGCGGGAGCTGGAGGTGCTCAGACTCGTCTCGGAGGGGTTCGACACCAGGGAGATCGCCGAACGCCTCTCGCTGTCCGAGCGAACGGTAAAGGGCGTGCTGTCCGACGTGATGAGGCGCAAGCATTTGAGGAATCGGGCACACGCGGTCGCGTTCGCCGTGCGCGAAGGCTATATTTGACCACCCTCGGATCCGCTGATATGTGAATCGATGGCGACGGCCTGCACGAAAAGTCCGTCCGGACGGACGTTCCGTCTCCCGATCGACGTGAGCATGATCGGTTTTGCATCGATGTGAATCGCATATCTCCTCGTCGAGAGGGACGGAATCCATGCCTCTGCGCATCACCAAGAAGTTTGAATTCTCGGCCAGTCACCAACTCACGGGACTGCACGACGGCCACCAATGCGCACGGCTGCACGGGCACAACTACGTCGTCGAACTGGAGCTTTCCGCGGCCACGGTCGACGACCTCACGCCGACCGGATTCGTGCGCGACTACGGCGACCTGTCGACGTTCAAGACGTGGCTCGACAAAACGCTCGACCACCAGCACCTCAACGACATCGTCCCCGGAAACCCGACGGCCGAGAACATGGCGGTCTGGATGTTCGACCAGTGGGCCGCCGAGTACCCCGAACTCACCGCCACCCGCGTGTCCGAAACGCCCAAGACCTGGGCCGAGTACCGACCCTGACACCGGCCGTCCACTCCCCGGATCCCGCGGCACAGAGAGGCTCCACGCCACCATGACGACCCACGCCGGACGCGACATCATCGACCTGGCCGAACCACCGGACGAGGACCCGCTCGTCGACGTGGCGCGGCAACTGCTCAAGGAGATCGGCGAGGACCCCGACCGCGACGGGCTCAGGGACACCCCCCAGCGCTTCGCCCGCTGGTGGCGAGAGTTCGTCGACTACCACCCCGGTACCGTCGAGACGCTCTTCGAGTCCACGACCACCAGCCAGCTCGTGATCGTCTCCGACATCCGCGTCTGGTCGCTGTGCGAGCACCACCTCCTGCCGTTCAACGCGGCCGTCACCATCGCCTACCGGCCGACCGGGCACCTGCTCGGGCTGTCGAAGTTCGCCCGCGTCGCGCACCGCCACGCCCACAAGCTCCAGGTCCAGGAGCGGCTCGTGGCCGACATCGCGCACGACATCACCACCATCACCGGCACCCCGGACGTCGCCGTCATCGCCCGCGGCGAGCACCTCTGCATGACGATGCGCGGCATCAAGGCCAGCGCGCTGATGACGTCCACGGCCTACCACGGCGCCTTCGCCACCGACAGCGCGCTGCGCGGCGAACTGCTCTCCCTCGCCCGTCCCTGATCCGGGGGCACACCCGGCGGACCGGCCGCGCCAGGCCGGTGGCGCCGCTCCCTCCCGTGCCCCGACCACGCACCTGGACACGCCACCACTCCAGAGGAAACACCTGATGACAGAGGAAGCACCCGCGGTCCTGCTGGTCGACCCGATCCGCACCGGGGCCAGGTACAAGGCCGCAGCCCGCGAACTCGGGTTCACCGTCGTGTCGGTGTACACCGTGGAGTACAGCGCGGGCAGCCCCGGCCACGAGGTGGGCGACGACGTGTCGCTGTACGCGTCGGACGTCGACGAGGTCGCCAAGCAGGTCGCGGACCGCGGGCTGGACGTGCGCGCCGTCCTGCCGACGTTGGACACGGCCGTGTACCTGGCCGACATGATCGCGGACCGCCTCGGCCTGCCGGGCAACGACCACGCGCTCGCCTGGGCCAGGCGCAACAAGGCGGCCATGCGGCAGCGGGCGCGCGACAGCGGCCTGCGGGTGCCGGAGTTCCGGCTCGTGCCCACGGAGGGGATCGCCGAGGCGATCGGGGAGATCGGGTTTCCCGCCATCGTCAAGCCCACCATGGGGTCCTGTTCGCAGGGTGTCGTGGTGATCTCCGACGAGGGGTCGCTCGGCGCGCTGGACGGGTTGGTCACCCACGACGTGTTCGACGAGCCCATCACCGAGTGGCTGGTGGAGCACTACGTCCGGGGCCGCGAGTTCGCGGTCAACCACTACAGCGCGGACGGCGAGCACCGCCTGGTCGACATCTGGGAGTACCGCCAGCCCGGCGACGGCGACTACGACTTCCCGGTGTGGGAGACCGTCCAGATCGACGGGACGGACCCGGACTTCGCGCGGCTGAGCGACTACGTGCGCGACGTCCTCGACACCTACGGCATCCGCCGCGGCCCGAGCCACACCGAGGTGAAGTGCAACGCCGACGGCGTGTACCTCATCGAGGTCGGCGCCCGGCAGCCCGGCGGGCCCGCGATGGAGATGTGGGGCCGCTACAGCGACCTCATGCGGCCCTACCACGACTCCATCGAGTGCTACCTCGGCCGCCGACCGTCCATCATGGACCGTTCGCCGGACTTCCGGGCGGTCTTCGGCTCCCTGGTCATCCGCAACGACGAGGCCCCCGGCACGCTGCGGGCGGTGCACGGGATCGAGGCGCTGGACGGCCTACCCGGCATCGACCGGGTCATGGTGGAGTGCGCCCCCGGCGACCACGTCCCCCTGACCCGCGACAGCCTCAACATCCCGGTCAGCGTGTTCGTCACCGGTCCCGACCAGGACGCGGTGATCGCCACCCTGGCGACCGTCCGATCGCTGGTGACGCTGGAGATCGAGCCCGACCCGGTCCCCGCGGGCGTGAACGGCTGACATGACCCAGACGCGCGGCACGAGGTCGTTCGGCTTCGTGGAGACCTACCGGGACGTGCTGTCCACACCGGTCGACCGGCGGCTCGCGGTCGTGAGCCTGCTGTCGAAGATCCCGTACAGCATGTTCCCCGTCAGCGCGGTGCTGCTGCTGTCGCCCCGCTACTCCTACGGGGCGGCGGGCAGCGCGGCGGGGGTGATGCTGGTCGCGACCGCGGTGACCAGTCCGCTGCGCGGCAGGCTGGTCACCGGTCGGTCGGGCCGCGTGGTGCTGCTGCTGTGCCTGCTCGGCTACCTGCTC
Source organism: Umezawaea sp. (assembly GCF_057122925.1). Lineage (NCBI taxonomy): Bacteria > Bacillati > Actinomycetota > Actinomycetes > Pseudonocardiales > Pseudonocardiaceae > Umezawaea > Umezawaea sp. The sequence continues at coordinate 12,134 of NZ_DBNGPQ010000094.1, forward strand.
GGCGTCGCCGGGCTGGTCGTCGGCGCGTCGCAGCGGCTGCCGTTCGCCGTCGTGCTGCTGGCGGCGTGCGCGGCGGGGCTGTTCGTGCCGCCTGCGGGCATCCTGCTGCGCTCCCACTGGACGGCGACCGACCGGCTGCGCGGCAGGCCGTCGGGCAACGCGATGGAGTCCGCGCTGATGGACGCCACGCTCATCACCGGCCCGGTGCTGGCCACCTGGCTGAGCGTGTCCGCGCGCCCGGAGGTGCCCTTCATCGCCATCGGGGTGCTCACCGCGGTCGCGGTGCTGCTGCTCGCGGCGCCCGGCGGCGGGAGCGCCCCGACGTCCACGCCGCCCAGTTCGGCGCCCCGGTGGGCGTCCCGGTCGCTGTTCGCCGCGTTCGGGGCGCTGTTCCTCTTCGCCGCCGCGCTGTCCGCGATCGAGATCGCTCTGCCCATCCACGCCCAGCAGCAGGGCGTGACCGGCTACAGCGGTTGGTTCCTGGCCTGCATGTCCATCGGCAGCATCGTCGGCGCGCTCGCGCTCGGGGCGTCCTCGACGCTGGTGTCGGTGAAGCTGCCCGCGCTGCTCGCGTGCTTCGCCGCCGGGGCGTGCGTGCTGGGTCTGGCGATGCTGGTGTCGCCGATCGCCGTGCTGGCCGCGTGCCCGCTCGCGGGACTGGCCATCGGCACGACGTTCGCCCGCTTCTACGGCGCGCTCGGCGAGCTGACCCCGACCGGCGCCGACGGCGTCGTGCAGGGCTGGGCCACCAGCGTCACCATGGTCGGCTTCGCCGTCGGCAGCGCCGCGGGAGCGGCGCTCGCGGGCGCGCACGGAGCACCGGCCTTCCTGTTCCTGTCACCGGTCGCGGGCGCGGCCGCGACCGTCCTCGTGCTGGCGGCCCGTGCCAGGCCGACCGGCACCCACCCGGAGGGGCAACGATGAACTCGGAGTTCTACTCGAAGGTCGCGGACAGGTTCGGGGGTTACTCCAGCGGGGCCAAGCGCACCGAGGTCTTCCCGGACGGCGACCCGGAGGACGCCTTCGACGAGATCACGACGCGCCACGGCCACCCGGACGCGGCACTGCTGGACGTCGGCTGCGCCGACGGCCGCAACCTGCTGCGGATCGCCCCCGAGTTCGGGCGGGTCCACGCCATCGACATGGCGCGGGAGATGCTCGACTCAGCAGTGAGGCACCGCGCGGGCTCCGGTCTGCGCCACGTCGAGTTCGAGCTGAGGGACGCCTCGGCGACCGGCTACCCCGACGAGTCGTTCGACGTGGTCACCTCCCGCCGCGGCCCGCTGTTCACGCGGGAGTACCTGCGCGTGCTCAAGCCCGGCGGTTCCCTGGTGTACCTGGGGATCGGCGAGCAGGACGTGCGCGAGCTGAAGGAGGTCTTCGGCCGGGGGCAGCTCCACGGCCGGTGGGACGACGTGCCCCAGGCCACGCAGGCGCGCGCCGAACTGGAGGCCGCGGGCTTCACGACCGCGCGCGAGCAGAACTTCACCTACGAGGAGTTCTTCCTCGACGCGGGCGAACTCGACACGTTCCTGCACATGGTCCCGATCTTCGAGGACTACGACTCGGAAGCCGACGGCGAGCTGTTCTCCCGCTACGTCGCAGCGGCTTCCTCCGACCGCGGTGTCCGCCTCGGCAGGCACTGGTTCCTGCTGCACGTCCGGAAACCGGCGAGCCCGAGCCGCTCCTGACGCGCGCCACCCAGCGCAGAACGGATCGTGACATGACCATCTTCGAAGACCTCGAGTCCGAGGTGCGGAGCTACAGCCGGGTTTGGCCCGTCGTGTTCGACCGCGCCGAGGGCAGCACGCTCTACTCGGAGGACGGCAAGCCCTACCTGGACTTCTTCGCCGGGGCCGGAGCGCTCAACTACGGCCACAACAACCCGGTGCTGAAGGACGCCCTGCTCGACTACATCAGCAGGGACGGCGTCTCGCACGCGCTGGACATGTTCACCGTGGCCAAGCGCGACTTCCTCCAGACCCTCGACGACGTCGTGCTGCGACCGCGCGCACTCGACTACAAGGTCGTCTTCCCCGGTCCCGGCGGGGCCAACGCGGTCGAGGCGGCGCTCAAGCTCGCCCGCGAGGTGACGGGCCGCCACCAGGTCGTCAGCTTCACCAACTCCTTCCACGGCATGACGTTGGGCGCGCTGGCGGTCAGCGGCAACGCGACCAAGCGCGCCGCGGCGGGCGTGCCGCTGGCGCACACGACCCCGATGCCCTACGACGGGTACCTCGACGGCGCGCTGCCGGACTCCCGCTACCTGGAGCGGCTGCTGTCCGACGCGGGCAGCGGGCTGGACCGCCCCGCCGCCGTGGTCGTCGAGACCGTGCAGGGCGAGGGCGGCCTGGGGACCGCGCGCGCCGAGTGGCTGCGCGACCTGGCCGACCTGTGCCGCAGGCACGGGGTGCTGGTGATCGTCGACGACGTGCAGATGGGCTGCGGGCGCACCGGCGCGTTCTTCAGCTTCGAGGACGCCGGGATCGTGCCGGACATCGTGTGCCTGTCGAAGTCCATCGGCGGCTACGGCCTGCCGCTGGCGCTCACGCTCATCCGCCGCGACCTCGACGTCTGGCAGCCCGGCGTGCACAACGGCACGTTCCGGGGCGTCAGCCCGGCGTTCGTGACCGGCGCGCAGGCGCTGCGGACCTACTGGAGCGACGACGTCCTGGAGAAGTCCACCAGGGCCAGGGGCGACCGCGTCACGGCGGCGCTGGAGGACGTCGTGGCCGCCCACCGCGGCGCGGGCCTCCAGGTGCGGGGCAGGGGACTGGCCGTGGGACTGCGGCTGCCCGAACCCGGCGCGGCGAGCGAGGTGTGCGCCGCGGCGTTCCGCGACGGCCTGCTGGTCGAGACCTCCGGCGCGCACGACGACGTGGTGAAGCTGCTGCCGCCGCTGACCACGAGCGACGACGAGATCGACGAAGGACTGCGCATCATCCGGACCAGCGTGAGCTCCGTTCTCACGCGGTCACGTCATTGAGGAGAGCAGCTGTGAAGACGACCGTCCCGTCCGTCGACCTGGAGCAGTGGCTGACCGCCTCCGCCGACAAGCGAGAGCACGTCGCGGCCGAGCTGGACGCGGCACTGCGGAGCACGGGCATGTTCCTGCTCGACGGGCACGGGGTGCCGCGCGAGGTGATCGACGAGTTCCGCGCACGGGCCAAGGAGTTCTTCGCCCTGCCGCGCGAGGTCAAGGCCCGCTACGCCATCGAGGCCGCCTACGACAGCGGCTGGCTGGAGATGCACCCCGGCGGTGGCGTCGGCGTGCCGAGGGAGGAGGGCGAGGAGGCGCCGAGCGCGCCCGACCTGCACGAGTCCTTCTACGCCAGCCCGACCCACAGCACCGGCAGCCCTGACCTGGACCGGATCTACTACCCGGCCAACCGCTGGCCCGAGGAGATGCCCGAGCTGAGGGCCGCGGCCGAGGCCTACACCGGCCACATGGTGCGGGTCGCCGAGGGCGTCAACCGGCTGCTGGCCTCGGTGCTGGGGCTGCCGGAGGACTACTTCACCTCCCGCGCCACCAAGTCGACCTGGACGCAGAACGCGAGCTGGTACCCGTCGCTCAACGCCGTCGGCGGGGTCGCCAGCGGCCAGCTCCGCAACGGCCCGCACACCGACCTCGGCACGTTCACCGTCCTGAGCCGCCAGCTCGGCGTCGGCGGGCTCCAGGCGTGGAACGAGGAGGACGACTGGTTCGCGCCGCCCTACGGCCCCGACTCGCTGATCGTCAACCTCGGCGACCTCATGGAGCAGTGGACCGACGGCCGCTGGAGGGCGCTCAAGCACCGCGTGCTGGCCCCCAGCCCCACCGCACCCGACGAGGAGCTGCTGTCGCTGGTGTTCTTCTTCGAGACCGACCCGGAGACCGTGGTGGAGCCGCTGGCCGAGCCGATCGGCGGCGGCGCGGGGATGCCCACCGCGGTGGCCCGCCACGCGGTCCTCGCGAAGCTCGGCGTCGTGATCGAACCCACCTCCTGACCGGACGGGGAACGTTCCCTTGAGCAAGATCATCGCAGTGGTGTCCGGCGGGATCGACTCCGTCGTCATGGCGCACCACCTGGCCGAGCGGGGCCACACCCTGCACGTGCTGTCCATCGACTACGGGCAGCGCCACGACAAGGAGCTGGCGTTCGCGCGCGCGGCGGCCGACCGGCTCGGGTTCCCCTACGAGCAGGCCGACCTGAGCGCGGTGAAGAGCGTCTTCCGCGGCTCGTCGCTGACCGACCGGACGGTCGAGGTGCCGAAGTTCGGCACGCCGACCACCCGCAACCCGAACATCGTGCCCAACCGCAACGCGCTGCTGCTGTCGGTGGCGTTCGCGCTGGCGGTCGTGGAGGAGGCCGACGCCGTCGCGTTCGGCGTCATGGCCGACGACGTGGGTCCCTCCGACACCTCGCCGGAGTTCCTCACGCGGTTCCTGGCCATGGAGAAGGTGGCCACCGCGCGTCCCGAACTCGACCTGCTCGCGCCGCTGATCGAGCTGCACAAGACCGGCGTGGTGTCTCTGGGCGAGGAGCTCGGGGTGCCGTGGGAGCAGACGTGGACCTGCTTCCGCGGCGAGGAGCTGCACTGCGGGGTGTGCGCGGCCTGCGCCGAACGGCGCGGGGCATTCGACGAGCTCGGGGTCAAGGACCCCACCGAGTACGCCGAGTAGGGAAGTTCCAGCCGACCACCGGGCGAGCGCTCGGAGTCACGACACACGAGGAGGTGGTGCCTTGTGGAACCGGAACTCGTGGTCAACGAGATCTTCGGCCCCACGGTCCAGGGCGAAGGACGGTCGATGGGGCGCAGGTGCGCGTTCCTGCGGCTCGGCGGGTGCAACCTGTCGTGCCACTGGTGCGACACCCCGTACACCTGGGACTGGCAGGGCGTGAGCGCGAGCGGGGTGAAGTACGACCCCAAGGTGGAGCTGCACCGCAGGACGGTCGCCTCGGTCGCGGAGGAGCTGCTGGCCTTCGGGGTCGACATGGTGGTCATCTCCGGCGGAGAGCCGCTGGGCCAGCAGGCGCGGCTCGTGCCGCTGATCGACATCCTCGTGCGCAACGGGGTCGAGATCGAGATCGAGACGAACGGCACCCACGCGCCCGCGCCCGAGCTGGTCGACGCGGGCGTCCGCTTCAACGTCTCGCCGAAGCTCGCGCACTCGGGCGACCCGGAGGCGCGCCGGATCATCCCGGCGTCGCTGACGAGCCTGGCGACGACACCTGAGACGATGTTCAAGTTCGTCTGCCGGGACACCGACGACCTCGACGAGGTCGCCGGACTGGTCGACCGCTTCGCCATCACGTCGGTGTGGATCATGCCGGAGGGGCAGAGCGGCGACGAGATCGGCAAGCACATGGAGAACCTGGCCGACGAGGTCGTCGACCGGGGTTGGAACCTCACCACCAGGCTGCACACCCTGGTGTGGGGCAAGAAGCGCGCGGTGTGACGGCGGTGGGGGCGGGCCCGGCCCGTCCCCACCACCCCGCCGCCCGGACCGGAACGCAGGTGAAGAGACCCGTCGTGCTACCTGGTGACCAGACCCCGCGATGTCCCGAGACGGCACCGGGGTAGGACGGTGCGCTCGTTCGTCTTCTTCACCACCGCCTACTCGCTGTCGGTCTTCGGCACCTACCTCAACCTGATCGTCCTGAGCCTGTTCACCTTCCAGCTCACCGACAGCGCGCTCGGCACCGGTGCGGCCCTGGCTCTGCGGGTGCTGTCCGGGTTCGTCAGCGGAGTGCCCGCCGGGCGGCTGGCGGGGCGGGCGGACCGGTGGCTGATGATCGGCGCCGACCTCGCGCGGGCCGCGGCCGTGGTCGCCTTGCTGCTGTGGCCGGGCATTCCCGCCCTCGTGGTGGCGTGCGTGGTCCTCGGCGCGGGGAACACGGTGTTCACCGTCGCGCTCCGCAGCGCCGTCCCGGACCTGGTGGGCCAGGAGAACAGGACGCGGGCCAACGGCTACCTGGTGACGGGCCGGGCCGTGGCCACCGTGCTGGGCCTGGCGTCGGCGGGCACGATCATCCCGGTCGGCGGCTTCCAGGCCGCGTTCGCCATCACCGCCGCGTCGTTCCTCTGCTGCGCCGCGGCGGTGGCCCTGCTGCCCCGGCGGGCCAGGGAGGTCACCTCCGCCGACACGACCCCGCCCGCCCTGCGGCACCGGTTCGCGCTGGGCTGGGTCGTCGTCTGCCTGCTGGTGCTGCGCGCGGCCGACGCGCTCGGCTCCGCGTCGCACAACGTGGCGCTTCCGCTGTACGCCGAGCAGAACGGCGCGGTGGCGTTCATGAGCTACTTCATGACCGCGTGGGCGGTCGGCACCCTCTGCGCCCACCCCCTGGTGACCCGGTGGGTCAAGCGCCGCGGTGCACCGCCGTCCGAGCGGGCGTTCGCGGTGGGAACCTGCCTGATGTCCGTGTCGTTCGTCGTCGCGTTCACCGGGGTGCCGACACCGGTCGTGGTCGTCGCCGCGGCCGTCGCCGGCCTGGCCGACGGGTTCACCGAGATCTGTTACGTCTCACGGTTCCAGGCCATGCCCGAGCACCAGCGCGGTAGGTTGTTCGGGTTGTCCGCGAGCGTGGAGGCCGCCGGTTTCGCCGCCGGGACGGTGGCCGCCGGTTTCCTGCTGGGGGCGCTGCCGGTACCGGTGGCGGTCGGGCTGCTCCACGGTGCCACCTGCGTCGCCGCCGCGGCGTTCCTGCTGCTGTTCACCCTGCGCGGCAACCGTTCTGCACTCGACTCGAACCGCACCCAAGGGACAAACCATTGAGGACGAACCCACCGCGCGCGCTGAGCCACGGCGCCCCTCTGGAGCTGACCGACGACGACCCGCGCGACGCGGTCGAGGCTCTTGTGCGGGCTGCCGAGGGGTTTCCGGGTTCGGGAGTCCGAACCCCCGGCGGGCTGCTGACCTACGCGCGGCTGCTGGCACGGGCCAGGCGGCTGCTGACCGGCCTGCGGGAGGCTGGACTGGAGGCGGGCCACCACGTCGTCCTGCACGGTCTGCCGCCCGAGGACTTCTTCCCCGCCTTCTGGGCGTGCGTGCTCGGCGGCGTCGTGCCGGTCGCCATCACCGAACCCGCGTCGAGCGGAGCGGCGCTCGACCGCGTGCGCGGCACGTGGCGCCTGCTCGACGAGCCGCTGGTTCTCACCGACGCGGCGGGCGCGGCGGCGCTGCGCAGGCTCGGCGGACCACCGGGCGTCGACATCGCGCGGTGGGAGGACGGTCCGCCCGCGGCCGACCTGCACCGACCGGACGAGACCGACGTGGCGCTGCTGATCCTGTCCTCGGGGAGCACCGGAACGCCGAAGGCGGCCCGGCTGACCCACCGCGCGCTGGCGGAGTTCGCCGCGGGCACCCGGCGGGAGATGGACCTGCGGCCCGGCGACGTCACCCTGAACTGGCTGCCGGTCGACCACAGCGGCGCTTTCCTGCTCTACCACGTGCTCCCGGTGTTCACGGGGTGCACCAACGTGCACCTGCCGACCGGGTCCGTGGTGGCGGATCCCCTGTCCTGGCTGGACGAGCTGGCCGAACACCGGGTCAACCACTGCTGGTCGCCCACGTTCGGCCTCCAGCTCGTGGCCGACGAGCTGGCCCGCGCGCCGGACCGGTCCTGGGACCTCTCGGCGATCCGGACCCTGTTCTGCGGCGGTGAGCAGGTCCTCGTGCCCGTCGTGCGGCGGTTCCTGGACGCCACGGCGGCGTTCGGCGTGCGGCCCGAGGCGCTCATGCCGGTGTGGGGCATGGCGGAGACCACGACCGCGATCACGCTGGGGCGCTGGACCTCTCCCGGCAGCGTCCGGCACGTGGCCAGGTCCAGCCTGCGCGGCGAGCTGCGGTGGGTCGAGCCCGACGACCCGGACGGCACCGCGTTCGTCGCGGTCGGGCGGCCCGCGCCCGGTGCCGCGCTCCGGGTGGTGGACGCGGAGGGGGAGGTGCTGCCCGAGCGCTGGATCGGCGCGCTCCAGGTGCGCTCGAACCGGGTGACCGCCGGGTACGCCAACAACGCCGCGGCGACCGGGGCCGCGCTGCCGGACGGGACGTGGCTGCGCACCGGCGACCTGGCGTTCCTGGTCGACGGCGAGCTGGTGATCACCGGCCGGGAGCAGGACGTGATCGTCCTCAACGGACAGAACGTGCCCGCTCACGAGGTCGAGGAGGTGGCGGGCGCGGTCGACGGCGTGCCGGTGGGCGGGGTCGGCGCCCGCGGGATCCCGAACCCGAGCACCGGGACCGACGACCTGGTCGTGTTCTTCGAGGCCGTGGCACCCGACCCGGACGAGGTCGGCAGGCGGATCAGGGAAGCCGTGTTCACCAGGCTGCGGCTGACCGCGGCGCGCGTGGTCGCCGTCCCGGCGGGCGAGTTCCCCCGCACACCCAGCGGCAAGGTGCGCCGAGCCGCGCTGCGCGACCGGCCGGACGTCCCCGACGCCGTCGGTGCGGAGGAGCGGGTGGGTGCGCCGGTCGCGTCGGCGGTGGTGGTGGAGCAGTCGACCGTCGCGGCTGTGGTGGCGGACCCGGCCGGGCGTGTGCCGGAAGAGGTGGAGTCCGCTCCGCGTTCGGTTGACGTGGCGGCGGTCGTCCGCGACGCCGTCGGTGCGGACGCGGATCCGCACACGCCGTTCTACGAGCTGGGGTTGACGTCGGTGCACCTCCTCCAGCTGCGCAAGCGCGTGGAGGAGCGGCTCGGCACACCGGTCGCGACGACGGCGGTGTTCGAGCACCCGACCGTCGCGGCTCTGACGGCGCACCTGGTCGGGCGCCTGTCCGAGGACGTCGAACCCGCTCCGCGCCCGCCCGCGCTACCGGCGGACGGCGGGCCGGACAACCGGATCGCCATCGTCGGGATGGCGGCCCGCTTCCCCGACGCGCCCGACGTCGACCGGTTCTGGGCCAACCTCCGCGACGGGGTGGACAGCGTCCGGGTGTTCGGCCCCGCCGCGGACCCGGCGGTCGTGCCGGTGGGTGGTGTCCTGGCGGACGTGGACTCGTTCGACGCGGACTTCTTCGGCGTGAGCCCGCGCGAGGCCGCGTTCACCGAGGCCGCGCACCGGCTGTTCCTGGAGTGCGCCCACCAGGCGTTGGAGCACGGCGGGTACGCCGGACCGGCGCGCCCCGGCACCCGGATCGGCGTGTACGCCGGTACCGGCATGAACCTCTACGGCCACCAGGACCGGATGGACCCGGAGGCGACCGCGGTCGCCGACGTGCCCAGCGCCATGCAGGCGACCATCGGGGGCGAGCCCGACTTCCTGGCCACCAGGGTCGCCTACCGGCTGGGGCTCACCGGGCCCGCGATCGGGGTGCAGACCGCGTGCTCGACGTCGCTGGTGGCCGTGCACCTGGCGGTGCAGGCGCTGCTGAGCGGCGACGCCGACCTGGCGCTGGCGGGCGCCGCGGCCGTGCGGACCCCCCAGGACTCGGGGTACCGGCACTTCCCCGGCTCGATCCTGTCCCCGACCGGGCGCTGCCGGACCTTCGACGCCGACGCGGACGGCACGGTGGGCGGCAACGGCGTGGCGGCCGTGCTGCTCAAGAGGCTCGACCGGGCCCTCGCAGACGGGGACACCGTGCACGCCGTGATCCTGGGAACGGCCGTGAACAACGACGGCACGGCGAAGGCCGGGTTCACCGCGCCCAGCGTGTCCGGCCAGGCCGCCGTGATCCGGCAGGCGCTGGCGCGGGCCGGGGTCGACGCGGGCACCGTGTCCTACGTCGAGGCCCACGGCACCGGGACGCCGGTCGGCGACCCCATCGAGTTCGAGGCCCTGTCGCAGGCCTTCGCCTCCGCCCGCACCGGGTCCTGCGCGCTCGGGTCGGTGAAGCCGAACATCGGCCACCTCGACAGCTGCGCGGGCATGGCCGGGCTGATCAAGACCGTGCTGATGCTGGAGCACCGGGAACTGGTGCCGACCATCAACCTCAGCCGCCCCAACCCCGCGCTGCGGCTCGACGGCAGCCCGTTCGTGCTCGCCACCGAGCGCCGACCGTGGACCACCGACGGCACACCCCGCCGCGCGGGGGTCAGCGCGCTCGGCGTGGGCGGCACCAACGCGCACGTCGTCCTGGAGGAGGCGCCGCCCGTTCGCCCGACGCCGGACACCGGCGGGGCGGTCGTGGTGCCGCTGTCCGCGCGCGACCCGCGGGCGCTGGCCGAGACCGCGGAACGGCTGCGGGCCCACCTGGTGGCGCACCCGGACCTGGCGGCGGCCGACGTGGCGACGACGATGGCGCTGGGCAGGCGGCACCTGCCGCTCCGGGCCGCGGTCGTGGGACGGACCACCGCCGACCTGGTGCGGGCGCTGTCGGAGACCCCGCGGGCGGGTGGCGGCGGGCCGCTGGTGTTCGCGTTCAGCGGGCAGGGCGGCCCGGTGGCCGAGAGCGCCGAGCGGCTGCGCCGCGAGTTCCCCGTGACCGCGCCCCTGCTCGACGCCTACACCGGCCCCCTGCTCCAGCCGCGGCTGTTCGTGTACCAGGCCGCGCTGGTCGAGCTGTGGCGGTCGTTCGGCGTGCGGCCGGACACCGTCCTCGGCCACAGCGCGGGGGAACTGGCCGCGCTGCACGCGGCAGGCGTCCTGTCCTTCGAGGACGGTGTGCGGCTGACCTCGGTCCGCGGTGAGCTGATGCAGTCCACCGAACCCGGAGCGATGATCGCGGTCGCCACCGAACCCGCCGTGGCGCGGGAGGTCGCGCGGGACAGCGGGACCGAACTGGCCGCGGTCAACGGGCCCCTGTCCCAGGTGCTCTCGGGCGACCTCCCGGCGATCGAGCGGGCGAAGGCCCTGCTGGAGCGGCGGCAGGTGTCGTGGCGGGTGCTGGACGTCGACCGGGCGTTCCACTCGGCCCTGCTGGACCCCGTCCTGCCCGAGTACCGCAGGCACGCCGAGAAGGTCGACCTGCGACCGCCGCGCATCCCCGTGGTCAACGGCCTGGACGGGACCATTCTGTCCACTGTGGATGCCGATCACCTCGGCAGGCACGCCCGCCTGCCGGTCCGGTTCGACCTGGCGCTGGCACGGGTGGGCGACGCGGCGCTGGTCGTCGAGATCGGCCCCGGCGACGTGCTCACCCGCCTGGGCAGGCGCACGTCGCCCGGCAGCCGGTGGGCACCGAGCCAGGGCACCCCGGACGCCCTGCCGCTCGCGGTCGCGGAGGCCTACCGCGGCGGCGCGGACGTGGACTGGACCGCGCTCGCCCCCGGCGGGCGGGTCCCGCTGCCGGGCTACCCGCTCGAACGGAGGCCGGTGGCACGCCCCGACGTGAAGCCCGCCCCCAGCGCCGACGGCGGCACCGCGGACGCGGTCCGCGCGCTCACCGCGCGGCACCTGGGGACCGACCCGGCCACCGTCGACCAGGACCGGTCGTTCCTGGAGATGGGCGCCGACTCGCTGGTGCTGATGGCCATGGTCCGCGAACTCGACCAGGGGTTCGGCGTCCGCGTGCCGATGCGCGACCTCTTCGAGGGCACCGACACACCGCGCAAGCTCGCCGCCCTGCTCGGGCCGCGCACGCCGGTGGCGGCGGTCGAACCGCCCGCACCGCCCCCACCACCCGCACCGGTCGTGGTCGAGCCGGAGCGGCACGAGGGGGCGCGGTCCGTCGTCGACCAGCAGCTCGACCTCGCCCGGCACATGGTGGACCAGGTCACGACCCTGATGGCGCGCCAGCTGGAGTTCCTCGGCGGCGACGGGCCGACGTCGGCGCCGCCGCTCCCCGAACGCCCGCGACCGGAACCGCGACCGGAAACGCGACCGGAACCGCGGCCGACGTCCCCGCTCGGCCCGTACGACGCGCCCTACCCGGCAAGCGGTGCCGCGGTCGACTTCAGCCTCTACTTCTTCGGCGACTACCCGGACCAGGCGGGTCACGACAAGTACCGGCTCATCACGGACGCGGCGGTGTTCGCCGACGACCACGACTTCCACGCGGTGTGGTTGCCGGAGCGGCACTTCCACTCCTTCGGTTCGCTGTTCCCGAACCCGTCGGTGCTCGCGGCGGCGCTGGCCGGGCGGACCAGCCGGATCAGGCTGCACGCCGGGTCCGTCGTGCTGCCCCTGCACCACCCCATCCGGGTGGCGGAGGAGTGGTCCGTCGTCGACAACCTGTCCGGCGGCCGGATCGGGCTGTGCTTCGCCAGCGGCTGGCACTCCAGGGACTTCGCGCTCGCCCCGGAGAACTACGGCAGGCACCGCGAGGAGGTGTACACGCGCCTGGACACCGTGCGGCGGCTGTGGTCCGGTGAGAGCGTCGAGGTCACCGGCGGCGACGGCGACCCGGTCGACGTTCGGCTCTACCCCGGCCCGGTGCAGCCGCGACCGCCGATGTCCATCGCCGTGGTCGGCAACCCGGACAGCTACCGCCGCGCCGCGACCGAGGGGCTCGGCGTCGTGACCAACCTGATGTCGCAGACCGTCGAGGAGCTGGCGGCGAACATCGCGCTGTACCGGCGAACGCGCGAGGAGGCGGGGCTGGACCCGGCCGCCGGACGGGTGGTCGTGCTGGTGCACACCTACCTGGGCGACGACCTGGACGCCGTGCGCGCCGAGGCGTTCGAGCCGTTCTGCGGCTACCTGCGCTCGTCGCTGTCGTTGTTCGGCCAGGTCACCAACAGCCTCGGCGTGCGGATCGACCTGGACAACACGGCACCGGAGGACGTCGACTTCCTGCTGGAGCAGGCGTACCAGCGCTACTGCGAGTCGCGGGCGCTGATCGGGACGCTGGACAGCTCCGAGAAGGTGATGGCGGGCCTGCTCGCCGCCGGGGTCGACGAGATCGCGTCGTTCGTCGACTTCGGCGTCCCCGCCGACCGGGTGCTCGCGGGGCTGCCCGCGCTCGACGCCCTCCGCCGCCGGTACAGCGGCGGCGACCGGGCGCTCTCGGCCGCCGAGCGGCGCATCTGGTTCCTGGAGCGGCTGCACCCCGGCACCAGCACGTACAACGAGCCGAAGGCGATCAGGTTCGACGGCGTGCTCGACCCGGACGCCCTGCGCGGCGCGCTGCGGCGCGTCGTCGAGCGGCAGCCCGCGCTGCGGACGGTCTTCCGCGAGGTCGACGGTGAGCCGAGGGCCGTCGTGCTGGACCGGGTCGACGTGGACGTCCCGGTGGTGGACGTCGCGGGCGCGGACCAGGCCGAGGCGCTCGACGAGGTCCTGCGGACGACCGGGCGCGAGGTGTTCGACCTGGCCGAGGGCCCGCTGCTGCGCGCGACCCTGCTGCGGTTCGCCGCCGACCACCACGTCCTGTTCCTGGTGGCGCACCACATCGTCTTCGACTCGCCGTCCACGGTGGTGGTGACGCGCGAACTGGCCGCGCACTACCGCGCGTGGCCGCGGCAACCGGTCCTGCCGGTCGTCGCCGTGCCCGAGGTCGGCGGGGCCACCGATCCCGAGGCGGACCTCCGGTACTGGTCCGACCTGCTCCGCGACGCCCCGGAGCTGCGGCTGCCCACCGACCGGCCCCGGCCGGCCGTGCGGACGGGCGCGGGGGCGAGCGCGGTCCACGAGCTGGACGCGGAGCTGACCGAGCGGGTGCGGCGGTTCGGCCAGGAGCAGCGCGCGACGGTGTTCACGGTCCTGCTGGGCGCGTTCGCCGTGGTGCTGTCCCGGTTCAGCGGCCAGGACGACTTCGTGCTCGGCACCGGGGTGGCCGGGCGGCCACCGGGTGCCCAGGACACCGTCGGCATGTTCGTGGACACCGTGCCGCTGCGGCTCGACCTGTCCGGCGACCAGGGGTTCGCCGAGTTCGCGCGTGCGCTGAGCCTGTCCACGATGGAGTCCTACGAACACCGCGGTGTGCCGTTCGACCAGCTCGTCCGCGAGCTGAACCCGCGCCGCGACCCCCACCGCAACCCGCTGTTCCAGGTCGCGGTGGAGTACGAGCACGAGGGTTCGGTGGAGTTCGCGCCGCCGAACGTGGCCGCGACGCTGGTGGACCTGCCGAGCGAGCGGGCGCCGCTGGACCTGGTCCTGTACCTGACCCGGCGCGCCGACGGCGTGGGCTGCATCGTCGAGTTCGACACGGACCTGTTCGACCGCGCCACCGTCGACCGGCTGCTGGCGTACTTCGACCACGTGGTGCGGTTGGCGGTGGAGGGCGTCCGACTGTCCGAACTGGACGGACTGGTGGAGGGCGACCGGCTGCTGCTGGAGTCCTGGCAGGGCGCCGAGGTCGAGGACTCCCCGCTGTGCCTGCACCAGGTGGTGGAGGCGCAGGCCGACCGCGTCCCGGACGCGGTCGCGCTGACGGGTCACGACGGGGAGCTGACCTACCGCGAGCTGGACGAGCGCGCCAACGGGATCGCGCACCGGCTGATCGCCTCCGGCGTCGGGCGGGGCGACCTGGTCGGTGTCCACCTGCCCAGGGGACGGGCGCTGGTCGCCGCGGTCCTCGGCGTGCTCAAGGCGGGGGCCGCGTTCGTGCCGCTCGACCCGTCGCTCCCGCCGCGGCGCCTGCGGTTCATGGCCGACGACGCCGCCGTGGCCCTGGTCGTGACCGATCGCGGGCGACCGGTGGTCGAGGGACCGCCGTCGCTGCTCGTCGAGGACGTCGACCCGAGCGCCGAACGCCCCGACCGCGGGGTCGGGCCGGACGACCTGGCCTACTGCCTGTACACCTCGGGGTCGACCGGGCGGCCGAAGGGCGTGCTGGTTCCGCACCGCGGACCGGTGAACCTGGTCCGCTGGCACCTGGCCGAGCGCCCGCCGACGCGCACCCTCCAGTGGGCGTCACCGGCCTTCGACGGCAGCGTGTACGAGGTCTTCACGACCCTCGCGTCCGGTGCCGCGCTCGTGCTCATGCCCGACGAGACCCGGTACGACCCGGCGGCCGTCGCCGACGTGGTCCGCCAGCACGGCGTGGAGCGGTTCACCATGCCGTTCACGGCCCTGCGGCACCTGCTGGAGACCCGCCCGGTGCTGCCGTCGCTCAGGGAGGTCGTGTCGGCGGGCGAGGCGCTCGTCGTCTCGGACGCGGTCCGGGACTTCCTCGCGGGGCACCCCGACTGCGCGCTGCACAACTTCTACGGCCCCACCGAGGCGTCGATCGGGGTCACGACGTGCCGGGTCGACCCGAGCGAGACGCACCCGCCGATCGGCAGGCCCGTCCAGGGCGTCCGCGTCGAGCTGGTGGACGCGCGGGGCCGACCGGTGCCGGTGGGCGCCATCGGGGAGATCCAGCTCGGCGGTGTGTGCGTCGCCGACGGCTACCTCCGGCGGCCCGAGGAGACCGCCGCCGCGTTCGTCGCCCCCGGTCGGTACCGCACCGGCGACCTCGCCCGGTGGCGGGCAGGCGGGACGCTGGAGTTCCACGGCCGCGTCGACGAGCAGGTCAAGATCAGGGGGCTGCGGATCGAACCGGCCGAGGTCCGGCACGTCCTGTCGGGGCTGCCGGGCGTCCGGGAGGCGGCGGTGCTCGTCCGGGACGGGGAACTGGTGGCGTACGTCGCGGGCGACGCCGACCCGGCGGCGCTCACCGACCTGCTCGGCGAGCGGCTGCCGTCCTACCTGGTGCCCCGCCGGTGGGTGCTGGTGGACCGGTTGCCGGTGACCGCCAACGGGAAGCTGGACGAGGCCGAGCTGCCGCCACCCGGCACGGGGGAGGCGCGGGAGTCGGCGCCCACCACGCCCGCGGAGCGGGTGCTGCACGAGCTGTGGTGCGCGGAGCTGGACCGGCGGGAGATCGGTCTGGACGAGTCCTTCTTCGAGCTGGGCGGCCACTCGCTGACGGTCGTCCGGCTGCTCAACCGGGTCAGGGACCGGGTGGGGGCCGAGTGCTCCATGACGGAGTTCTTCCGCGACCCCACCATCCGCGGGATGGCCGCCAGGCTCGACGTGGAGGGGACGGCGCCGCTCACGTCCGCCCAGCGGCGGTTGCGGCGTCGCCACCACGCGCACGCCAACCCCGCGATCTACGCCGGTCTGTCCAGGGTGGACATCGGGGGAGACCTGGACCCGGCACTGCTGCGCGGAGCGCTCGACGAGCTGACCCGCCGCCACTCGGCCCTCCGCACGAGGATCCGCGACGACCGGCAGGAGGTGCTCCGGCCGTTCCCGGTGGACCTCGCGGTGACCGAGCTGGCCGAGGCCGACGTCGACCGCTGGTGCCTCGACCTGGCCGAGCGGGCGTTCGACCTGGGCACGGCACCGCTGTGGCGGGTGGGACTGGCCCGGATCGGCGAACGCCGGTGGGTGCTGGCCGTCGTGGTGCACCACATGGTCTTCGACGGCTGGTCCGCCTCGGTGTTCTGGAACGAGCTGAGCGCGCTCTACGCCGGGGCGGAGCTGCCGCCGCCGTCCGCGCAGTACCCCGACCACGCGAGGGCGGAACAGGAGGCGCTGCGCGACCGGCGGGCGCTGGAGTCGTTCTGGCGCACCGAACTCGCGGGGGCGACCCTGCGTTCCCCGCTGCCGACCGACCGCCCCCGTCCCGCCGTGCTGTCGGGTGCGGGCGCGACCGTGCGCACCTCGGCGTCCGCCGCGGACCTCCGCTCGGCGGCGGCCGGGGCGGGCACGACACCCCACGTGGTCATCGCGCGGGGGTTCGCCGACTGGCTGGCGGCCAGGTCGGGTCAGCCGGACGTCGTCCTGGCCGTGTCCAGCTCGCGCCGGACCCGGTCCGAGCACGAGACGATGATCGGCTACGTCGGGGAAGCGGTGCTGGTCAGGACCAGGCCCGGTGACGACCTCGCGGAGCGCCTGTACGCGGCTCTCGACCACCAGGCCCTCCCGCTGAGCGAGGTGGTCCGGGCGGCCATCCCGCACGAGGCGGACGACCCGTACCCCGCGGTGCTCTTCACGGTGGTGGCCGAACCGCCGGTCGACGTGCGGCTCGGCGGGGCCACCGGCCGCATCCGGGGGCAGGTCGTCCCAGGGCTGGCCCGCACCGAGCTGTACGTGGTGTTCACCCTGGACGGGGACGTCCTCGCGCTCGACGTCGAGTACTCGACGGACCTGTACGACGACTCCACCGCGTCCCGGTGGGCCGCCGAGATCATGGCGGCCGTCGAGGCGGTCACGGCCCGCCGCTGAGCCGACGCCGTTCGCCCGCCCCGGATCCGGGGCGGGCGAACGGGGTTCAGGGCTTGGTCAGCGCGCAGTGCGGCCGGTGCAGGTCCAGCCGCGTCCCGCGACCGAGGCAGGGTGCGATCCGGTCGACCTGCTGGCCGTAGGCGCGGCCCCGCACCGCCGTGGTCGTCCCGTCCGGCGCGACCTCGCAGGGGTTGTCGTCGGTGCACGCCTCGCCCGCGGTGTTGTGGGTGTTGTGCACGCCCACCACGGTGACGCCGTCGGCGGCCAGCAGCGGCGACCCCGACCAGCCCTGTGACGGGGCGCAGTCCGCGTCGGTGGCGTAGCGGATCGAGCCCGCCATCTCGTGCGCGCCCTCCCGCAGGCGGTCGACGACGGCCTCGGCCGTGCAGGTCGAACGGCCGCTCGCGTGCACCAGGGTCAGCGGATCACCCGCGCGCACCGGCCCGGACGTGAGGCGGAAGACCTTCGCGCCCTCGGCCGCCAGCCGCGCGTAGCTCTTGTCCAGCCGGTAGAGCGCGACGTCGGTGCCGGTCATCGTGGCGTACACCAGGCGGGTCGCGCGGGCGGTGGCCCGCGGGTAGCCCTGCGCGTCGGCGATGGAGACCTCGCGGGCGGCGGGCAGGTCGACCAGCGCGCTGCCCGGCGCGGGCCGGTCGCCCTGGACGCAGTGGCCGTTGGTGAGCAGCAGCGCGCCGTTCCACGCCGCCGCGCCCGGCGGGCGGACCACCGAGCCGACGCAGCCGTCCAGGCCGACCGAGCCCTCCACGTCCGGGATCACGTCGTCCGGCGGCACGTCCGTGCCGGAGATGATGCCGTCGATCCAGTCGGTGTGCCTCGTGACGTCGGTGTACAGCACGGGCTCGCCGTCGCCGCTCGGCCCGCTGACCACCCCGGCCAGGACCCGGTCGTCGCCCTCGCGGACCAGCGCGGGCCCGCCGGAATCCATGTTCCGCGCGCCGACGCGGCCGTCCCGGCTGCCGACGCACAGCTCGCCGACGGGCGCCGCTGCCGTGCACGTCGAGATCGGCTGAACCGCGGTGTCCGCCTCGTGCAGCCTGGTGGGGAAGCAGTCGGGGTTCGTGCTGTCCTCGCAGGTCATGCCCCAGCCCAGGATGCGCGCGGGCGTGCCGTCCGCCGGGGTGGTCGAGGCGATCCGCACGGGCTCGGCCCTGACCGGGGTGCGCAGGTGCAGCAGCGCGACGTCCCTGCCCCAGAAGCCGCCCTCGTCGCGGCTGGTGGCCAGCCGGTAGTAGTGGTCGACCTCGGCGACCTCGCCGCCCGAGGTGGTGTCGAGCGACCCGACGCGGACCTTCCAGCCGCGCGGGACGCCCGTCCTGGCGTTCGTGGGGTTCTTGCCGGCGCAGTGGCTCGCGGTCAGGACCCACCGCGGCGCGAGGACCTGCACGCCGCAGCCGTGCCCGTCCGGCCTCGGTGGTTCGGGGTAGGAGGGCTGGAAGGACCCGGCGAACGGGTACGCCGCGGTCGACCCGGTGCCGCCGACGACGGCGAGCGCGGGCGTCGCGCCCAGGACGGAGAAGGCCAGCGCGGTGGCGGCCAGCAGGGTGGTGCTTCGCATGGCCCCACCGTGCTGGGCCGGTGTCCGCGTGAGGCGATGATCAGGTGGTGGTTCGGCAACGGACGCAGGCGGAACCGGAGCAGGACCTCGCTCGACGTCGCGGGGTGGGCGGCCGGTCCGCCCGAGGGTGCCGCCGGGGCGCGGGGCCCGCGACGTCGAGCCCGTCGGGAACGGGACCAAGCGGGTGCCGGGGTCGGTGAGCCCGCCGTGGCGGTGGGCCGCGCTGCCCGCGTGGAGCAGCCGGGGCACCGCTCGGACCGGTCGCGCAGGACGGACTCGCCTGCCCCGCCACGTCGGCCTCCGGTGCCCGACCCCCACCGGCCGCTCGTTGTCCGGCGCCGTGCCGGTGCGCCTGGTCGACGGGGGTGACGTGGCCGCCGGGGATCAGCCCACGCGGTCGAGCAGCGCGCGGAGGTCGTCGCGGCGGGGCAGGCGGGCGAGGTGGTCGCGGGTGCGTTGCTCCGCCGTGCGCCTGGTCGCGGCGTCCGCGTCGGTGTCCAGCGCCAGTTCCGCCTGGCAGTGCACGTAGTTCAGGTGGGTGGCGATCCGCATCCCGAACGACGACAGGCCGCGCAGCCGGGCCGTGCCACCCGCGGCCCGGTACCGCTCCACCAGGCGCGCCGCGCCCGAGGCGTCGACGGTCCCGTCCACGGCGTGCCAGTGCGCGAGCACGAAGCCCAGCTCCCGTTCGGGACTGCCGGTGTCGGTGCCGTCCCAGTCGAGCACGGCGAGTCGTCCCCCGACCACCAGGAGGTTCGACGGCTGCACGTCCAGGTGCAGGAGCTGCTGCGCGTCCGTCGGCGGTTCCGCCGTGATCGCCGCCAGGTCCAGGATCCGAGGCAGGGCGGCCACCAGGTCCGCGGTCCACTCGGCGCCCGCCCGCGCGGCGGCGGCCACCACCGTCGACCAGGCCGCCTCGTCGGGACTGGTGGAGTACCACGGGTCCGGGTCGTTGACGGGAGGAGCGCCCAGCGCGTGCATCCGGCCCAGCGCGTCGCCGACCAGGTCGGGCACCTCGCCCGCGCGGACCGGGGTGCCGTCGAGCCACTCGTAGACGCGCACGAGCTTCCCGTCCAGCTCCGGCGGCAGCCGGACCAGGTAGCCGCCGGAGGTGGACGGGACGTTCGCGGGCGACAGGATTCCGACGTCCGCGGTGAGGTCCCGGAACGTGACCTCGCGGTCCACCTCGGACTCCTGGAGCCCCCACAGGAACTCCTTCACCGCGTAGCGCGCCGCGCCGGTCTCCAGCCGCCACACCACGCCGACGGAACCCCGCCCCGCCGGGACGATGCTGCGGGGGCCTCGCCGTTCGACCGCGAAGTGCGCGCACAGGTGGTCCGCGAACTCCGCGAGCCGGTCGTCGTCCACGGCCGTCATCCCACCACCTCGTGCCGAGCGGGGTGCGGGCCGCGTCCGGGAACGGCGGGGTGGTCCACCGCTCAGCCGCCGATCCGGCCGCGGTCGGCCCGGTAGACGGCGACGACGGCCGGTCGGGGTTGGCTGGTGCCACCACCCGGCCAGTGCGAGGCCGGGTTCTCCACGGTGGCGTCGTCGACCTCGCCGGGGTGCTGCACCGAGACGAGCACGAACCGCTCCGCGACGACCGGTCCGCAGGCCTCCGCGCCGATCGGCACGGTCAGGAACTGCCGGACGTGGCCGCGTTCCGCCCCGTCCAGCGGGGTGGCGAACAGCCCGTCGTTGGAGCCGAGCGCGTTGCCGTCGGTGGTGATCCACAGGTTGCCGTGGCCGTCGAAGGTGACGTTGTCGGGGCAGGAGATCGGGCTGACGTGGGTCTTGTCGTACCCGCCGTAGTAGGTGTCGGCCGCGCTCGGGTCGCCGCACACCAGCAGCAGCCGCCAGGTGAAGCGGGTCGCGGTGTTGTCGGACAGGGCCTCCTCGATCTCCAGCACCTGCCCGTTCCTGTTGCCCACGCGGGGTGACACCTCCGTGGCGCCCTCCCGGCCCGGCTTGCCCCGGTCGGTGTTGTTGGTGAGCGCGGCGTAGACCCTGCGGGTCCGGGGGTGCGGTTCGACGTCCTCGGGGCGGTCCATCCTGGTCGCACCGACCGCGTCCGCCGCCGCGCGCGTGAAGACGTAGACCTCGTCGGCGGAGAACCCCGGCACGAAGGACCTGTCGCCGTGGGCCAGGGGGATCCACTCCCCGCTGCCGTCGAACAGGCCGTCCGACGGCGGCCTGCCCGACCCGTCGACCTCCTCGGCCGGGCTGTCGCCGGTGAACCTGGCGACGTACAGCGTGCCGGAGTCGAGCAGGCGCTTGTTGTGCTGGCGGGCGTGCCTGCTGCGCCCCGGCTTGACGCGGCCGTCGGTGACGAACTTGTACAGGTACTCGAAGCGCTCGTCGTCGCCCATGTACGCGGCCACGCGCCCGTCCCGCGCCACGATCACGTTGGCGCCCTCGTGCTTGAACCGGCCGAGGGCGGTGTGCTTGACGGGCGGCTCGTCGGGCTCGAACGGGTCGACCTCGACGACGTACCCGAACCTGTTGGCCTCGTTGGGTTCCCGCGCCAGGTCGAAGCGCTGGTCGAACAGCTCCCACTGCCGGATGCCCGCTCCGCGGGTGAAGCCGTAGCGGGCGAGCCGCGACCTCGCGACGGGATCGGCGACCGCGTCGGCGTTGGCGAAGGCGATGGTGACGTTCTCCTCGCCGGAGAGCACCGTGCCCCAGGGCGTGAGGCCGCCGGAGCAGTTGCTCTGCGTGCCCAGCACCACCGTGCCCGTCGGGTCGGCCGAGGTCGTCAGGTACGGCGACCCGGCGGCCGGTCCGCGCACCTCGAACGGCGTGGTCAGCGTGATGCGGCGGTTGTGCTCGCCGTCCACCCTCGCGTGGAGCCTGCCGGTGCGGTGGTCGAGTTCCACGAGCACGACGGACATGCCGTGGGCTGCCCAGCCGATCTCCGCCTGCTCGCGGGTCAGGGGCCGCGAGCCCCACTCGCGGAACATCAGCTCCTCGGACGAGTACTCGTGGTTGTTCACCATGAGCCACCGGTCGTCGCACCCCGGAACCGGCACCAGGGCGCAGTAGTCGTTGTTGTACCCGAACTGCGCCGCCTGCGCGGCCGCGGTCTGGTTGTCGAAGTCCCACTCCGGTGCTCCGGGGAGCACCGGGTCGCCCCAGCGGATCAGGACCTCCTGCACGTAGCCCTCCGGGACCACGACGGCGTCCTCGCGGTTGGGGGCGACGGGCTCGAAGTCCACGCCGGGGGCGCACGGGTGCGCGCCGGGCTCGGCAGGCGCGGCGGTGGTGCGGAGCGCCGCGCCACCCGCGACGGCCAGCACCACGCCCGCCCGCAGCAGACCGCGCCGCGACAGGACCCCGCCCGCGACGTCGCCGAAGTACTCGTTGTCCGACCGGTTCGGCTCGTCCCGCGCGCACGCGCTGCCGCACCGGTAGGCGCAGGTCCTCGCCGAGCGGCCGAGCGGGTGGTCGGGCAGCAGCGGGAGACCGGGGTACTGCTTCCCCTGGGACAAGGCGACCTCCGTGCAGTCGTGCCGGGAACAGCCGTGAGCGGGAGCGCCGTCACGCGGGAGCGCGTGCGGCACCCCAGACCTCCGCGCGGACGTCCACCTCCCGCCGGGCCACCGAGTCCGCGCACTCGGCCGTGAGAGAGCCGGGCCACCGCACCACGCCGTGCAGCGGCTCCAGCCTGCAACCCCGCAGCTCCTTGGCGCGGTAGGCGCCGTTCCCGAAGCGGAACCGGCGCACGCCCGCGTCGAGCCCCCACAGCAGGGGCTCGTAGAACATCAGGTTGAAGTAGACGAACGCGTCGCCGATCGCCGAGTAGTCGAAGCCCACGCTGCGGATGTGCAGGGTGTCCCCGTCGCGCAGGCAGACGCACACACCGACGGCCGTGCCGTCGCGGTCGGCGGTGAACACCAGCACGTCGTCGTCCAGCGTCGAGGCGAGGTCCCGGTAGTCCTCCAGCACCGACTCCACCGAGGCCGCCACGCCGTACTTGTCCGCCAGCCGCACCTGGAGCAGCGCGGTCCGCTCGCCCAGCACCGCGGTCGACTCGTGCACGGCGGTCGTCAGCCCGGAGGCCAGGTACTGCCCGCGCTCCCGGCGGATGCTGCCGCGCCGCCCGCGCGGGCGGCGGGCGAGGTAGCCCTCGAAGTCCGTCCACTCGACGTCGAGGACGGTGTCGGCGCCGACCACGGCGTGCTCGCGCGTCCCCAACGCCTCCGCGATCTCCTCGACCACCGCGCCGTCGGGCAGGTAGGCGAACGTCAGCACCGAGCCGTCCGCGTCGGCCAGTGCCGACGCCGCGGCGGCCAGTGCGGCGCGGACCTCGGTCTCGACACCGCCCAGGACCCGGAACAGGCAGCGCGACCCGGAGACCGCTGAGAACAGCTGCGGGTACAGCCGGTCGACCGGCACCGGGGGCGTGCCGTTCGGGCCCGGCCAGAGCAGTTCGACGACGTCGTAGTTCGCGGAGGCGCGGGACCCGTCCTCGGTCGCGCGCAACGCGGTGAGGCCGAGCAGCTCGCCGCGGTCACCCCTGGCCGTGACGTACCGCATGCGCCCCCGGGACCGCCGGTCGCAGTACCGCAGCCACGCGACGGACTCGTGCAGCGGGACGTCCGGTGCGAGCCGCCGGTACTCGGTCGCGAACGCCGCCACGTCGTCGTGGACGGCCGTCGTGATCACCGGGCACCGTCGCCGAGCGCGGACGCCAGCTCGCGGACGGTCGGGTGGTCGAACACCAGGTCCACGCTGATCGCTGTGCTCATCCTGGCCTTGATCCTCGACACCAGCCGCAGCGCGAGCAGGGAGTGCCCGCCGAGGACGAAGAAGTCGTCCTGCGCGCCGACCCGGTCGCGCCCCAGCACCTCGGCCCAGATCCTGGCCAGGTCCTCCTCCCGCTCCGACAGCGCCTCGGTGGCGGTGGGCTCCTGGTCGACCAGGAGCTCTGGGGCGGGGTCGGGCAGCGCGCGGCGGTCGGTCTTCCCGTTGGCCGAGGTCGGGATCCGGGGCAGCGGCACGAAGTCCACCGGGACCATGTACGCGGGCAGCCGTCCGGCCAGGTGGGCGGTCAGCTCCGCGCTCGCGGGCGCGGCACCGGGCTTCGGGACGACGTAGGCGACCAGGCGCACCGGATCGCCCCGCAGGTCGACCGCGCAGTCCCCGACGGCGTCGTGCGAGCGCAGCGCGTGCTCGACCTCCTCCAGTTCGACGCGGTAGCCGTGCAGCTTCACCTGGCTGTCCACGCGGTGCAGGAACTGGAGGTGGCCGTCCGCGCGCCGCCGCACCACGTCACCGGTCCGGTAGAACCGCAGGCCGGGGGCGAGTTCGACGAACCGCTCGGCGGTCAGCTCGGGCGAGGTGTAGCCCGCGGCGAGCCCGGCTCCGCCGATGTGGAGCTCACCGGGCAGCCCGACGGCCGTCGGCATCCCGGCGGGGTCGAGCACCCGGACCTCGGTGTTGGGCAGAGGCCGTCCGATCGGCACCGCGGTCTCGTCACCCCGCACGCGGTACGCGGTGGACCAGATGGTGGTCTCGGTGGGCCCGTACAGGTTCCAGCACCGGTCGACCCTGCCCGCGAGCCACGCGGCGAGGTCGGCGGGCATGGTCTCGCCGCCGCACAGCGCGGTGAAGCCGCCCTCGGGCCGCCAGTCGACCTCGGCGAGCATCCGCCACGTCATCGGGGTCGCCTGCGCCACGGTGGCCCGCGACGCGGTGAGCAGCGCGGCCAGCGCCTCGCCGTCGGACACGACCCTCGTCGGCGCGATGACGAGCGTGGCGCCCGCGACCAGGGGAGCGAACAGCTCCAGGGCGGCGATGTCGAACGTCGCCGTGGTGACGGCGAGCAGGACGTCCCGCTCGGTGATCCCGACCTGGCGGCACATCGCCCTCAGCAGGTGCGAGAGCGCCCCGTGCGGCACCAGCACGCCCTTGGGGTCGCCGGTCGAGCCGGACGTGTGCAGGACGTAGGCGAGGTCGTCGCCGCCCACCGCCGTGACGACGGGGCCACCCGCACCGCTCCCGTCGACCAGGACGACCTTCCGGCCGTCGAAGAGCCCGGCCAGCGCCCGCTCGGTGACCACGACCTCCACGGCGGCGTCGGCGAGCACGAAGTCGTTGCGCGACCGGGGGTGGCGGTGGTCCAGCGGGACGTACGCCGCACCCGCCATGGCGGTGCCGAGCAGGGCCACCACCAGCTCGCAGGACCTGTCCACGCACACCGCCACCCGGTCCCCGACCTCGACGCCGCGCCGCGCGAGCGCCCCCGCGAGCCCCGCCGCCCGGTCGTGCAGCTCCCGGTAGGTCAGGACGTCGTCACCCGCCCTGACCGCGACGGCGTCGGGCCGCGCGGCCACGCGCTCCCGGAACAGGTCGACCAGGGTCGGACCGCTCTCGTCCACGGACACCTCGGGGACGGTGGCCGCCTCCGCCTCCCGGTCCGCGTCGACGAGCATGTCCAGCGAGTCCACCGGCGCGTCCGGCGAGTCCACCGCAGAGGCCAGCAAGCGCTGGAAGTGGCCGACCATGCGCTCGGCGGCGTCGGGGTCGATCAGGTCGGTGTTGTACTCCCAGATCAGCGTGAGCCGCTCCCGCTCACCGGGAGCCCCCGAGGTCCGGAGCTGCTCGGCCCTCGGCACGACGACCACGTTGACGTCGAACTTGGCGGTGTCGTTGTGGTACTCGGTGAGCGTGCCCACCGCGTCCGGCCAGTCGAAGGGCGGCACGGGGGAGTCGTGGAAGCTGAAGCACGTCTGCACCAGCGGGTTGCGGCTGGCGTCGCGGGGCAGGTTCAGCTCGCGCACCACGTCCTCGAACGGGGCGTCCTGGTGGGCCAGCGCTTCGAGCACCGCGGTCCTGGTCCGCGAGGCCAGCTCGCGGAACGACTCGGCACCGGTGACCTCGGTCCGCAGCCCCACCATGTTGACGAGCATCCCGATCAGGTTCTCGGTTTCCACGCGGTCCCGGTTCGCCATCCACGAGCCGACGCACAGGTCCCGCGCGCCGCTGTAGCGGTGCATGAGCAGGGTGAACGCCGAGAACATCAGCACGAACAGCGACAGCCCCTCGGCGGCGGCGAACTCGCGCAGCCCGGCGTAGAGCGGTCCGGGCAGCGCGACGCGCAGCGCCCGTCCGCTGAACGTCTGCTTCGCGGGCCGGGGGCGGCTGACGGCCAGGTCGAACGGCGTCACCCCGGCGAGCTTGCGCTTCCAGTAGGGGAGCACCTCGGCGCGCCTGCCGCCGAGGTAGCGCTCCCGCTGCCAGGCCGAGAAGTCGGCGAACTGGACCGGGAGCGGGGCGAGCGCGGGCTCCGCGCCGCGGACCCACGCGCCGTAGAGCTCGGACACCTCGCGCCAGAGCACGGCGACCGACCAGCCGTCGTGCACCAGGTGGTGCTCGGTCTCGGTGATCACCCAGTCGTCGTCGGCGACGCGGTAGAGCTTCCAGACGATCAGCGGCCCGTGCTCCAGGTCGAACGAGCGGGCGATCTCCTCCCGCTGCCCGCGCGCCAGCGCGGCCTCGCGCTCGGACTCCGGGAGGTGGCGGAGGTCCTCCAGGGGGAGGGGGACCTCGGTGGGCGGGTGCACGACCTGCACCGGTCCGTCGAGGGAGTCGTGGAAGGTGGTGCGCAGGACCTCGTGCCGGGCGACGACCTCGGTGAGCGCGCGCTGGACCAGGTCCGGCCGCAGGTCTCCGGTGAACCGCACGCCGCACTGGAAGTGGTAGGCGCGGTTGCCGCCCACGAGCCGGTCGAGGAACCAGACCTGCTCCTGCCCGAACGACACCGGCGACGGCGCGCCCGCGACGGACGTCGGCACCAGGGGCGGTTCGGTGCTCGCCGCACGCGCGGGTGCCCCGCCCAGCGCGAGCGCCATGCGCTCCACGGTGGGGTGGGACAGCGCGAGCCCGGTGGGCACGTCCACGTCGAACACGCGCCGCAGCCGGGTGGCGACCTGCGCGGAGAGCAGGGAGTTGCCGCCCAGGTCGAAGAAGTGGGCCGTGCGGCTGGTGACCGGACGTCCGACCAGGTCCGCGATCAGGTCGGCGACGAGCTGCTCGACCCCCGGCCTCGGCGGCTCGTCGTCGTCGGTCCGACCGGACTCGGCGGCCAGCTCGCGCAGCGCGGAGCGGTCGACCTTCCCGTTGCCGTTCAACGGGAACGCGGGCAGCGGGCGGAGGGCACCGGGCACCATGTAGGCGGGCAGCAGCTCGACGAGGCGCGCCTCGACCCGCGCGGGGTCGAAGTCCTCGGCGACGACGAAGGCGGTGAGCCCGGTCAGCGCGGTCCGGGGACCGGTGGCGACGGCCACCGCGCCGCGGACGCCGGGGCAGGCCAGCAGCGCGGCCTCGACGTCGCCCAGTTCGATCCGGAACCCGTTGACCTTCACCTGGTTGTCGGCCCTGCCCAGGAACTCGATCGCGCCGTCGGGCATCACCCGGCCCCGGTCCCCGGTGCGGTACAGGCGCTCCCCGGTGTCGGGGCGGGTCGGGAAGCTCGCCGCGGTGCGCTCGGGATCGCGCCAGTAGCCCCTCGCCAACCCGGTACCGGTGATGCACAGCTCACCGGTCAGGCCGTCCGGCACCGGCCGCAGGTCGTCGTCGAGCACGAGGCAGCCCTCACCCGGCAGCGGGACGCCGTAGGGGATGCTGGTCCAGGTCGGGTCGACCTCGTCGATGACGTGGACCAGCGAGTAGATGGAGTCCTCGGTGGATCCGCCCATGCTGACCAGGGTGGCGTCCGGGAAGTGCGCGCGGATCCGGTCCGGCAGGTCGACGGGGATCCAGTCACCGGTCAGGATGACCAGCCGCAGCGCCGGGGGCGCGGGCGTCCCGGTGTCCTCCAGCCAGGTCAGGAGCATCCCCATCAGCGCGGGCACGCTGTGCCACACGGAGACCCCGTGCCGCAGCATCGACTCGACCCAGTGCTCGGGATCGCCCGCGGCGTCGGCGTCGGGCAGCACGACCGCGCCGCCGACGGCCAGCGGCCCGAAGACGTCGTAGACGGACAGGTCGAAGCTCAGCGACGACAGGCCGAGGGTCCGGTCGGCGGGCCCGACCCCGAACCTGCGGTCGACCTCCAGCACCGTCTCGGTGACGCCGCCGTGCTCGATCATCACGCCCTTGGGCACACCGGTGGACCCCGAGGTGAACATGACGTAGGCCAGGTCCCCTGGGAGGTCGGGGGAGGGCGGGCCCGCCACCGCGGTCAGCCGTTCGTCCACGAAGGACTGCTCCACGCCGGTCAGCCCGCAGAGCAGACCGGGCCGGGTGAGCGCGATCCGGCACCGCGCCAGTTCCAGGACCTGGCGCAGCCGGGCCTCGGGCAGGCCGGGGTCGACGGGCAGGTAGGCGGCTCCCGACTTGAGGACGCCGAGCACCGCGACGACCTGCTCCCACCCCTTGCGCAGGGCGACCGCGACGAGTTCGTCCCGGCCGACGACCGGCCGCAGCCCGACGGCCACGGCCTCGGCCAGCCCGTCGAGCTCGCGGTAGGTCAGGGTGCGGTCGGGCGTGACGACCGCGACCGCGTCCGGCGTGCGGGCGGCGGAGTCCTCGACGAGCCGGTGCAGCGACCGGGCTGAGGTGTTGTGGTCCATGAGGCGTTCCCCTTCTGGTCGGTCCGGCGGTCAGCGCAGGTCGGCGACGAGTTCCCCGAGGTGGTCCATGCCCCGCAGCACCGACTTCCGGTCGACGCCGAAGTCGACGAGGCACGCGATCTCGTCCACGCCCGCCTCCGCGAACGCGCTCACCGCGCGGTGCGCCGTGGCCAGGGACCCGAACAGCCCGCTCTCCCTCGAGTAGCGGTCGAAGGCGCGCCGCACCAGCGCCTCCGCGTCGGCCTCGCTCACCTCGTCGATGCCCTCCGTGGTCGGACCGGAGCGGGTGGTCAGGTCCAGCGAGCTGGCCAGGTAGCGGCTGAACGGCTCGCGGACCTCCTCCAGGACCTGGTCGTCGGACGTGCCCAGGTAGGTGTGCAGCATCAGGGTCACGTGGCCGCGCGCGTCGGGTCCGTGCGCGGCGCGCAGGGCGTCCCGGTAGACGCCGATGTTGCGGGCCAGCACGGCCGGTCGCTGGCCGAGCACGTGGGTGAGCAGGTTCCCGCCGAGCCTGCCCGCGGTGCGGAACGTCTCGGGGTTGCCGGAACTGGTGATCCAGAAGGGCAGTTCCGGCTGCACGGGGGTCGGGAAGATCCGCACCGTGGACGTCCCGCCGCTGCCGTCGGTCCTGGTGATGCTGTTCCCCGCCCACAGCGCGCGCACCACCTCGACGTGCTCGGCCAACAGCGCCCGCCGGTCGGCGTAGGCGCGGGTGGGGTCGGGGTGCAGCAGGAAGTCCACCGCGTGCCAGCCGGAGGCGAAGGCCACCGCGGCCCGGCCGTCGGAGAGGTTGTCGACCATCGACCACTCCTCGGCCACCCGGATCGGATCGTGCAGCGGCAGCACGACGCTGCCCGCCCTGACCCCGATCCTCTTCGTCACCGACGCCACGGCCGCGCCGGTGATCGCCGAGTTGGAGTACAGGCCGCCGAACCGGTGGAAGTGGCGCTCGGGCGTCCAGACCGCCGTCAGCCCCGCCTCGTCGGCGAAGCGGGCGCCGTCCAGCAGCAGGTCGTACCGCCCTCGGTCGTCGCCCGAGGCGTCGTCGGCGAAGTAGAACAGGCTGATGTCCATCGGGTTCTCCCTGTCGGGTCGGGACGGTCGTGGTCAGGCGGAGGCCCCGGAGTAGCGGCGCAGCCCGGCCCTCCAGAGAGCCCTGGACGCGAGCGCGAGCGCGACCGCCAGCGCGGCCTGGGTCGCGAGGGACTGGAGCGTCAGCCGGGACGTGAGCGCCTCGGCGGGGACGGTGACGGCCAGGCCGATCGGCACCAGGAAGGTCAGGCCCACCCGCAGCCAGCCGGGGTAGAGGCCCACCGGCCAGCGCGCCGCCTGGTACACCCCGGAGAACAGCTCGGCGACGTTGTCCAGCCGCACGAACCAGAACGCCGTGGTGGTGACGATCATCAGGAAGCTGTGGACGAGCACCGCGCCCAGCACCAGCGACACCGCGAACGCGACCAGGGCGAGCGGGGCGACGCCGTCGCCGAGCCACACCACGGCGACCGCGACCACCCCGGCACCGGTGAGCAGGTCGAGCCCCTGCCACAGCCGCACCGCGCGGACGCTGACCACCAGCTGCGCGTCGGCCGGTTTGGTCAGCACGTGGTCGAGGTCGCCGTCCTGGATGTCGGTGAGCAGCTTGAGCGCCGCGGGCATCACCACCATCTGCACGAAGCCGTTCATCATGGTGAACACGCCCATCACCACCAGCAGCTGCTGGGAGGTCCAGCCGTTGAGCCGGTCGACCTCCCCGAACACCAGCGCGAGCACGGCGGCGCCGGTGACCAGCGACAGCGCGGAGTTCAGCAGGCGCGCCAGGAAGTTCGCGCGGTACTGGACCTCGTTGAGCACCTGGACGCGGAGGAACCGCCACACCAGCCCGGCCATCACGCGCCCACCCCCGCGTACCGGCGCACGGCCCGCTTCCACACCACGGCCACCGCCGCCGCGCCGACCGCGATCCACAGCGCCTGCGCGGCGAGGCCGCCGAGCAGCCACGCGGTGGACCGGCTGCTCACCAGCGAGTCGATGGGGAAGCCGAACGTCCACTTGAACGGCAGGTGGTCGGCGACCGACCGCGCCCAGTCGGGCAGCAGGGCCAGTGGCACGAGCCGTCCCGACAGCAGGAGTTCGAACACCAGGTACAGCTCGAACAGCGCGCTGGCGCGGGTGGTCCAGAACGTGACGAGGCCGAGCAGCCACAGCAGCAGCGACCGGATGACGAACGCGCCCCAGATCGCGACCAGGAACACCGCCACCTGCACCGGGCGGACGTCGATCGTCGGCTCGAACACCCACGTCAGCAGCGCCGCGATCGGCAGCCACAGCACGATCCAGACGACCTTGGCCCCGGCGAACCCGGCGAGGTCGTGGTGGACGGGGTGCACCGGCAGCAGGAGCCGTCCCGACATCCGGCCGCTGGCGATGCGCCACTCGAAACCGGGGGGCGCGTAGACCAGGTTCATGTTCCGGACCAGGGTCCACAGGATGTAGTAGGCCGCCAGCGACCCCGCGGTGTAGCCGCCCACGCTGCCGCCCTTGGCCTCGGCGACGGTCCGCCACACCACGAGGTAGATCACCGGTTCCGCGAGCATGCCGACCAGGAACAGGTAGTTGGCCGCCCGGTAGCTGAAGTGCTGGACGGCGGAGAGCTTGCCCGCCTGGACGTAGAAGTCCGCCAGCGCTCGCAGCCTCGCCGCCGGACGCTCCCGCACCACCGTCATCGCGGCACCTCCGCCACCGCGCCCGCGGTCCCGGAGGAGAAGACCTGCCCGATGACGTCCTCGACGGGCGGCGCCTCCACGGTCAGGTCGAGGACGTTGTGCTCGGACAGCAGCTTCGCGATGGCGGCGGGCGCGGTCGCGCGGGGCACCCGCAGCCGGACGCGCCCCCCTTCGGAGGAGAGCACCTGACCGCAGCCCCGAAGGTCGGGGTCCACCTCGTCGAGCGTCGCCTCGATCTCCCGGTGTGCGGCGAACTCCTCGCCCAGCGCGGACAGGTCGCCGTCGAACAGCAGCCCGCCGCGGTGGATCACCACCACCCGCCTGCACAGCGCCTGCACGTCGGCCATGTAGTGGCTGGTGAGCAGGACGGTGGCGCCGTGGCGCCTGCTGTACTCGGCGACGAAGGACCGCACCCGCTTCTGCATCGTCACGTCCAGCCCGAGCGTGGGTTCGTCGAGGAACAGCACCTCCGGCCGGTGCAGCAGCGAACCGACCAGCTCCGCCTTCATCCGCTCGCCCAACGACAGCGTGCGCACCGGTTTCCTGATCAGGTCCCCGATCTCCAGCAGCTCCACCAGTTCCTCGCGCGTGCGCCGGAACCGCGCCGGGGGGACCTGGTAGATCGCGCGGTTGAGCTCGTAGGAGTCCGAGGCGGGCAGGTCCCACTGCAACTGGTGGCGGTTGCCCATCACGAGCGCCATCCGGCGCAGGTACTCGCGCTCCCGCCGGGCGGGCACGTGCCCCAGCACGGTCGCCGCACCCGAGGTGGGGTGCAGCAGGCCGGAGAGCATCTTCAGCACCGTGGTCTTGCCCGCGCCGTTGGCACCGAGGAAGCCGACCACCTCGCCGCGCGCCACGGTCAGGGTGACGTCCTCGACGGCGTGGACGGTGCGGGTCCTGCGCCGCACCAGGTTCCCCACGGCGGCCCGCAGGCCGGGTTCCCGTTCGGTCACCACGAAGGACTTCGACAGCGCCCGGACGTCGATCGCGATCTCCGCGCTCATGCCACGGCCTCCCCGTCGTCCACGAGCACCATCCGGAGTTCGGAGGTGTAACCGGCCCCGGTGGCGTCCTCCAGCCAGTTCTGCGACAGGTCGGGCAGCATCTCCGCGACCGTCACCGGCTCGGGCCTCGGCAGGCCGCCCGCCTGGCGCACCGCCTTGGCGAACCGGTCGACCAGCGGACCGGAGGTGAAGTCGAGGAAGATCGGCTTGCGTTCCCCGCGCACCCGGTAGAAGGCGAGCCTCGGCAGGCCGTGCTCGGCCCTCCAGCGCTGGGCGCCGCGGAACCGGTCCACCGGCTGCTTCGCCGTCGCCCACCCGATCTCGGCGGGCGGGAACGACCAGGTCTCCCTGGCCAGCACCAGCCGGTCGATCGAGATCCTCGGCCGGTGCGGGGCGGGCGGCAGCGGCCGGAAGGCGTCGACCACGGCGGCCGACAGCTGCTCGCCCAGCAGTTCCAGCAGGTCGAAGTCGCCGTCCCCGCGCCGGGAGCGCACGACGAGCCGCCCGGCCTCGCGGTGCACCTCCAGCGCGGCGGACGGCACCACCGGGCCGGGGGCGCCGCTGTCGTCGTCGTGCAGGCACCAGTAGCGGAACCGCTCCGACAGCAGCGCCGCCGGGTAGACCCTGGAGTTGACCTGCGGCCAGTCCTTGGTGGGCACGGAGTAGATCCGGCGGCCCGCGTGGTCCTGCTCGCTCGCGGCCAGCAGCGCGGCGCGGTCGGGGTGCCGTTCGACGAACATCCTGCTCTCGGTGGTGTTGGTCGCGAGGTGCAGTTCGCCGAGCACGACCGTGAACTCCCCGCGCCGCAGGGCGTCGAGCCCGTCGGCGGCGATCATCAGGTCGGGGGCGACGTAGCGGGCGGACGACCACGGCGGCGGGGAGGCGGGGAACAGCTCGGCCACCCGCTCGGCGATCCGGTCTGCCTGAACCCGGTGCTCGCGCACACCGGGCGGTACGGCCAGGACGCGCGCCCACCTCTCCTGGAACTCCGCCACGGCGGCGGCGACCGGGCGCGGCGGTCCTGATCGGACCACCAGGTGGGGCGTGGCCACCCCGAGCAGCCGTGCGAGCGGCACCGAGGTCCCGCCGTCGTGGGCCAGGCACGAGTCGAACAGCCGGTCCAGCAGGTCGAGGTAGTCGCGGGCCGCGCGGGCGACCAGCCAGCGGGCGCTGTCGGCGAGGAGCCCGAGCGGTGCGCCGACGGCCCGCCGCACCGGCAGGCCCAGTTCCAGGTCGACCGCCCGGCGCGAGTCCTCGTAGACGAGCCCCCGGCCCGCGTAGGACTCGCCGTGGCGCCGGGTCGCGTCCCGTCCGGTGAGGCGGTGGAAGGTCTCGCCCAGGTCGGCGACCGCCGCCAGCACCTCGTCCGCGTCGCCCGCCGCGGCGGCGGCGGTGTCGCGGGCCCGCACCAGTTCGTCGAGCTGGCCCAGTGCCCACCGCCGCGTCACCGGATCGCCGATCAGCGCCAGCTTGGCGCGCAGGGTCCGCTCCGGGTGCGCCTCCACCGGACCTTCGAGGGTGAGGTGCACGAGTTCGCCGTCCCGCCACCCCAGCAGCGTCGGCAGCGCGTCCGCACCCAGGTCGCGAACGGTCCTGGTGCCGTCGCAGGCGCGCAGCAGCGCGGCGTGGCCGGGGCTCAGGCGCACCGGGTCCCCGTGCGGCCTGCGCAGGACGTCGCCGTCCAGCCAGCAGCCGCCGACCGGGCGCGGTACCAGCCACGGCTGGACGTCGGGGTGCTCCGACAGGCGGGCGGCGAGCGCGTCGACGGCCCAGACCTCGAAGTACAGCGTCCGGTCCGTCACCAGGTCCGCACCGGGGCGCAGCCGCACCACGGCCTCGTCGTCGGTCAGCGTCGCCCAGGTCGCGGGCCCGAAGAACCCGATGGTGTCGTTCTTGGTGGTGTAGCGCTGGAGGTAGTTGGCCATCGCCAGGACGTGCCTCTGGTCGGGGCGCCTGCCGGGGACGCGGCGGGAGCGCACGCCGTCCAGCGCGTTGCGCACCACCGCGGGGTTCTGCCAGGCGACGGCCTCCCGGAAGCGCGGGTCGGCGGCCAGCGCCCGCAGCCGTCGGTCCAGCTCCCGCTGCCACCGCTCCCACTCCAGCCGGAACCCGGCCAGGTCGTCGGCGGACCGCCACGACCGCTCGGCGGACGCGGCCAGCTCGGGGTCGCCGAGCAGCAGCACGTCGGCGGCGGGGAAACCGGCGCTGCGCAGGACGAAGTCCCGCCACACGTGCCACCCGGCGCCGTCCAGCGGCACCAGGTGCGAAGCGTCGTGCGGACCCACGTGCCACCCCTCAGATCGCGGCGTGCTCGGGATTGGACATGCCGCCGAGGCGGTAGCGCAGCGACGGCAGCCCCGTGCACGCGGTCGGCACGCCGAGCCGGTCGAGCTGTTCGAGGACGACGTCGTCCTCGCCGAGCCGCGCGGCGACCTCGTCCGGGGTGCGCGGGCGGCTGAACCGCAGCAGCCGCAGCAGCCGGG
Organism: Umezawaea sp.; assembly: GCF_057122925.1. NCBI lineage: Bacteria > Bacillati > Actinomycetota > Actinomycetes > Pseudonocardiales > Pseudonocardiaceae > Umezawaea > Umezawaea sp. The sequence continues at coordinate 46,511 of NZ_DBNGPQ010000094.1, forward strand.
TGTCGAACAGCCACGCGCCCATGTCGACCATGCCCGCCCGGACGTCGTCCCGGACGACGGTGCCCCCGGCGTCCACGACGCCCGCCCGCTGGAGCGACCGCCAGCGGTCCACCGCCTCCCGACCCGGTGGCAGCCACGGGAACCGGTCGACCGCCACCGGTCGGCTGTCGGAGCCGACCAGCGTGCGCCACGAGTGCACGGCGGGCAGGTCCCGCGACGCCAGCGCCAGCAGGCTGGCCAGGTGGTCGGGCGCCCAGACGTTGTCGTCGTCGAGGAAGGCGGTGTAGTCGGCGTCGCAGGTCTGCGCGGCGAGCTGGCGCAGTGCGGCGATCCGCTCGAACGGCGCCTCCGGCAGCACCCGCCCGGTGTCCACGGTGATCACCCGGAGTTCGGGGCGGCCCAGCACCGCGGTGTGGTCGCGAGGTGCCGGGCCGTCCCACCAGACCGTGACCCGCACGTCGGCGTCGACCCGCTGCGCGGCGACGCCCGCCAGCGCGGCCTCCAGCGAGGGGCGGTCGCCCTTGGTGACGACCACGACCTCGATCGAGGGGCGCCGGGCGACGGCCCGCGTCGGCGCGGAGGCGCCCGTCAGCGCGGCGGCGAGGGCGTCGAGCTGGTCGTCCAGCGCCAGGAAGGCGTGGTGGGGCACGACGACGTGGGTCTCGTGCCACTGGCGTGAGCGCTTGGTGGGTGCGGCGAGGTGCCCGATCCCCGAGTACTGCTTGACCGTTCCCGGTCGGTACAGCGGACCCTCCGGCACCGGTGGGTACACCCGGTCCAACGTCAGGCCGGTCGCCTCCGCGACCCGCGCGACCACCTGCTCGGGAGTGCCCGAGCCGTCGGGGACGCGGACCGCGAGGCCGTAGAAGTTGCCCGACCGCAGCGCCCAGTCGTCGGAGGGGCAGTGCCAGCCCTCGGCCGCGAGCCGGTTGACGAACCTGAGGGCGGCCCGCGACCGCAGCGCGGCCTGCGCGGGCAGCCGGTCGAGCTGGTCGAGCAGCAGGGCCGCCGACACCTCCGACACGGAGTGGTTGGCGCCGTGCAGCAGGAACGCGGGCTCCAGCTCGTTGGCGGCCGACTCGGCGGGCAGCTCCGCGCGCCTGCGGGAGTCCATGACGAGCGACTCCGCCCGCGCTGCCACCTCCTCGTCGTCGGTGAGCACGGCACCGCCCTCACCGCTGGTGAGCACCTTGGTCGCCTGGAGGCTCATGATGCTGACGTCGCCGAGGCCGCCGATGCGGCGGCCGTCCGCGGTGAGCGAGAGCTGGCTGTGCGAGGCGTCCTCGACGATCAGCGAGTCGGGGAAGCGCGCCCGGAGCGCGTCGACGTCGGCGTGCTGGGCGTAGAGGTGGATCGCGAGCACCACGGCCGGCGACTCGATCGGCGTTTCCCCCACCAGGCAGGGGGATTCCTCGTCGGCGTCGTAGAAGGCGGGCGTGGCCCCGACCCTGAGCACCGAGGTCGCGCAGCTGACCCACGTGGTCGCGGGCATCAGCACGACGTCGCCCGGACCGACGCCGAGCGCCTGGAGCGCGACCAGGATCGCGCTGGAGCCGCTGGTGGTGAGCACGCAGTGCTCGCGCCCGGCGCGGTCGGCCAGCGCCCTCGCGGCGGCGACGTTGCGCGACGCCCACGTGCTGCGGGCACCGCTGACGGCGAGCCTGCCGCTGAGCAGCGCGCCGCCCACGGCCTGCACCGACCACTCGTCGGTCTCCGGCCACCTCGGCCAACGGCGGTCGGCGGGCACCGGGACGTTCTGCTCGTTCACGGGTTCTCCTTGCTGCGGTTGCCGTTGCCCGTGGGCACCACCGCCAGGGGCAGGGTGAGGCGGGAGGGGACCTTTCGCGACGGTGCGGGCGTGAAACCCGCGCACAGGGCGGGCGTCAGCCGCACCTGGTGCGCCCGGTAGGGCTCGTAGGAGGTCTCGTCGAAGTCGACGTACCTGTTGTGGTAGCACCACTCGCACTCCTCGAACCGCTCGGACAGCGCCTCGCGGCCCCGGCCGTGCGCCGCGCGCAGCCGCTGGTAGGCGGGTCCGTTCCAGATGTCGTCGAAGCTCGTGGTGGTGAGGTCGCCGAGCAGGTGCTGCTCGGCGGGAGCGCCGATGAGGTGGTCGCAGAAGCCGACCTGGCCCCGGTGGTTGACGTAGCAGTACATCCACGGGTGGGTGCAGGTCTTGTCCGCGTGGTGGTCGTCCGCCCACAGCGGGTCCAGCGAGGCGTTGACCTGGACGGTCACGTCCTGCGCCCGCGCGGCCTCGGCCATCCTGGTCAGCTCGGTCAGCATCCTCTCCCGGTGGTGGACCAGGTTGTCCGGATCGTCCTCGGAGGTCGTCAGCGGGTTGAGCTGGACCTTGATCCCGAGGTCGGCGGCCACGCGCACGATCCGGGTCAACTCCGGCAGGGCGGCGGGCTGCACCACGACGTTGAGGTGGATGCCGTCCGTGCCGACACCGCTCACCCGCGCCTCGTCGGCGAGGATCCGCAGGTTGCGCAGGACGACGTCGAACTTGGCGCCCTTGCGGAGCACCTCGAAGGTCTCCGGTTCCCCGGCGTCGAACGACACCGCGATCAGCGCCCCGCCGCGCACCAGCTTCCGCCACAGCTCCTCGTTGGGCACGGTGAGGTTGGTGACGAGGCGGATCCGGCAGCCGTGGGCCAGGGTCTTGTCGACGAAATCGGGGAACCGCTTGAGGATGGTGCTCTCACCCCAGCCGCGCAGGTCGACGATCTCGGCGGTGGGGAACAGCTCCTCGGCCACCCGGTCGAACAGCTCCACGCTCATGTTGCGGGAGGGCAGGAAGGGGCCCGCCGACCGGCACATCGGGCAGGACAGGTTGCAGTTCTCGGTCAACTCGATGAACAGCACCCTCGGTTTGCTCGTCAGCACCACGGCCCTGCGCTCGAACTCGGCGATGTTGCGGTCGTGGTTCTCGGCTCGTGCACCGTTGTCGGTCATCCGGCGTCAGTCCTCCCGGCCAGCGCCTCGTCCACCAGCGCCGCGAAGGTCGTGCGGAACCCCTGGTCGGCGAAGATCGCGTACTCGTAGTGCTCGGCGTCGATGTCGTGCAGGTGCAGGGCACCCACGTGGGGGCGCCAGGCGGGCACCAGCTCGACCGGGGTGTCCGCGGCGAAGTAGTGCACCTCGCCGTCGTAGTGGCCCGGCTCGTACAGGCAGTCGGCCCGCAGGGTGCGCGCGAAGACCAGCAGTTGGCGTTCGAGGGTCTCGGCGTCCATCTCCTCGGCCAGCGCGTGCGAGCGCCGCAGCGCCTCCACCACACCCGCGTCGCCGGGGGACACCTCGGCGTCGGAGGTGTCGCCCACCCGGCGCAGCAGCTCCCGCAGCCTGCCCCGCTTGAGGTCCTCCTCCGACCCCAGCCTGGACAGGACCGCCGGGTCGGGCGGCTGGCTGTCGAACATGGCGAGCAGGCCGACCCGCGCCCCGGACCTCCTGAGCCTGCACGCGATCTCGAAGGCGATGGTGCCGCCCGTGGAGAAGCCGCACAGCAGGTACGGCCCGTCCGGCTGCACCCGCAGGACCTGCTCCAGGTAGATCGTGGCGAACTCGTCGATGGTCCTCGGCACGTCGCGCTCGCCGTGCAGTCCCGCCGCCCGGACCCCGGCCAACTGGACGGGCAGGTGCTTGCGCAGGGTCCTGATCGCGAACGCGTTGCCCGACGCGGAGTGGAAGTAGAACAGGTTGACCGCGCCGGGGACGGCTCCGGCGGGCAGCTGCACGCAGCTGTCCACCGGGGCCAGGGAGCGCAGGTGGGCCGCGACCCGCTCGACGGTGTCGTGCTCGACCACCGACCGGGCGGTCACCGGGGCACCGGTGACCCGCCGAACCCTGTCGGCCACCCTGGACGCGGCGGTCGCGTGCCCGCCGAGCGCCCCGAACCCGTCCCGAGGGGTGACCTCGGTCGCCCCCAGCTCGTCGGCGTAGGCCTCGGCGACCGCGGCCTCCAGCTCGTCGCGGAACCTCTTGCCGTAGTAGCCGGACACGGTGGTCACCTCCTGTTCTGCTCGCGCGCCGAACCCGTCAGGCGGGAGCGCAGATCCGGGTCAGGGCTCGGGCGTAGGACGGCGCGTCGGGGCGCGACCAGTCCGGGTCGAAGTAGGGGTAGTGCTCGGTGTCGTACTCGTGGCCCGCGCCGAGGAAGGAGACGACGTAGTCGCGGACCGCGGCCGTCTCCCGGTCGTCGCGGGGGACGGCCGCGTAGGACGCGCTCCACTGGAGGCGGTCGCGGCCCGACAGGCTCGCGTGCCAGAGGTTGACGTCGAAGGCGATGACGTCGCCGGGCGTGGAGTCGAGCGCCAGTCCCGGCCACAGCGCCGACTCCAGCTCCTCGTCGAGCACGGGCGCGCCGGGTGGGTTGTTCGCCCGGTGCGCCCGCAGCGCCTCGCCGACGTCCGCGTGGTGCGACCCCGGCAGCACCCGCAGCGCGCCGGTACCGGCGTCGAGCGGGTCGAGGTAGGCGACGACCTTGACGGCCCTCAGCTCGCGGTCGGAGGAGTCCGCGTGCCAGCTCGACGCGTCCCGGTAGAGGATTCCCTTGGCGGGCTTGGGGAGCACGTCCCGGCCGAGGAAGCCCCTGGCCGCGTCCATGATCCTCGGGTCCGCGAGCAGCGCCCGGCTCACGGGCGTCCTCGGCCCCGTCATCGGCAGGTAGAAGCCCGCGGTGCCGCTCGCCTCCACCACCTGTTCGGAGGGCAGTTCGTAGTTGGCGGACAGTGCTTCGAGCACCTCGGCGCGCAGCCGGGCGACCTCCTCCCCGTCCAGCAGGTTCCTCAGGACGACGAAGCCGTACGTCGAGAAGAAGTCCGCGCTCTCCGTCGTCCTCCGAGTCCGGTCACGCATGTTCGACCTCCAGGCGGGTCTTCCAGTGGTCGGCGACGTCGGCGATGACGTCGTCCAGGTCGCGTCGGGGGCGGAAACCGATCCGCGCCAACGCCTTGGAGGAGTCGGGGACGCGGCGGCGCATGTCCTCGAACCCCTCGCCGTAGGCCTGCTCGTAGCTCAGGTGGACGACGTCGCTCGTCGAGCCGGTGGCCGCGATCACGCGCTCGGCCAGCTCGCCGATGCTCACCCGCTCGGTGCCGCCGAGGTTGAACACGTCACCGTGCGCCCGCTCGTCGTCCAGCAGCGCCACCAGCGCGGGGACCACGTCGAGGACGTGGCAGAAGCAGCGGACCTGGCGGCCGTCGCCGTGGACGGTCAGCGGCCGCCCGGTGAGCGCCTGCCCGACGAAGCGGGGCACCACCATGCCGTAGCGGCCCGTCTGCCGCGGCCCCACGGTGTTGAACAGCCTGACGATGACCGCGGCCAGCCCGTGCTCGGTGACGTAGCCGCGGGTCATCGACTCGGCCACCGCCTTGGCCTCCGCGTAGGACCAGCGGCTCTTGAGCGGCGAGCCCAGCACGCGGTCGTCGTCCTCGCGCAGGCCGGTCCTGGTGTTCTTGCCGTAGACCTCGCTGGTGGAGGTGATCAGGACCGGGGCACCGTGCCGGAGCGCGGCGTCGAGCACGACCTCGGTCCCGTGCACGTTGGTGCGCAGGCCGTGCAGCGGCTTCTCCAGGATCTTGAGCACGCCCACCGACGCGGCGGCGTGGAAGACGCGGTCCGCACCGCGCGCGCACCGGTCCACCACCTCCCGGTCGCACACCGAGCCCACGACGAGCCGAAGACCGGGGTGGTTCGCCACGGCGGCCAGGTTGGACGGGCTGCCGGTGCTCAGGTCGTCGAGGACGACGACCTCGTCACCCGCCCGGAGCAGGTGTTCGGTCAGGTGGGAGCCGATGAAGCCCGCTCCTCCGGTCACCAGCGTGCGCACGGCCCCTCCTCCACGGCGACGGCGGTGTTCCCGCCGAGCTCGGCGGTCGGCCAGTCGATCGGGGCGCAGCGGAACGCCGTCGTCCCCTGCCCGCCGCGCTCCCACTCGGCCAGGTCGAACTGGTGCAGCTCCCGGCGCAGCCGGACGGTGAACTCCCAGTACGGGTGGTCGTGGGCGGCCAGCGCCGCGGCGAGGTCCTGGTCGGGCCGCTCGACCGGCGTGCCGCTCACCCCCGACAGGACGAGCACGTCCCGGCAGGTCCGGTGCATCTCGGCGAGGACGCGGCTGACCGTGCGCTCCGGGAACTGGCGCCAGTAGTCGGTGAGCACACCGAGGTCGAAGTGCCCGTCCTCCACGGGGATCCGGGTCCCCAGCAACCGGAGGTGCCGCTGAGGGCCGACGTCGCTCGGGTAGCACACCGTCGTGTGCCCGCGCAGGTGCTCGGGCCACCCCGCCGGGGCGCCCACCAGGAGCACCCGGCCGCTCGCCGCGATGCGCTCGACCAGCCGGGGCAGCCGTCCCAGGTGGGCGCAGTCCGACGTCTCCGCCACCAGGCCCTCGGCGAACCGCTCGACGGCGGGGACCAGTTCGCGGGAGTTCGCGATGTCGTAGCTGCACACCGCCTCCACCTCGACGGTGGGGTACGCGCGCACCAGGACGTGCTCGTTGCGGCGGTCCCGCACGACCTCGGCGTTGCGGTCGCGCTCGTGCGGCTGGTGGATCGTGATCGCGTCCGGGGCGAACACGGTGGGGAACCCGGCCTTCGCCAGCCGGTAGCCCAGTTCGAGGTCCTCGCAGCCCTTCACCTCGAAGTCGCGGTTGAACCCGCCGACGAGGTCGAAGGCCGACCTGGGCACGCTGACGTTGAGGGTCCAGAAGAACGCCCAGTCGGCGGGCCGGGGGACGGCGAGCAGCTCCGTGAGCGGGTCGTGCAGCGCCGGGGTCCGCGCGGCACGGGCGAACGTCGCCTCCGCGTCGGCGAAGTCCCAGTCGTCGCCCAGCGCCATCCGCCACGCCGCGGGCGTGGTCTCCCGGCCGCCCGCGTAGCCGCAGACCGCGACCGGGCCGCCCGCCTGCGCCCCGAGGTGCGCGCTGAGCAGGTCCGGGTGGCACAGGCAGTCGACGTCGAGGAACACGAGCAGTTCGCCGCGCGCCGCCGCCGCACCGGTGTTCCGCGCGGCGCCCGCGCCGAGCGCCGAGTCGTGGCGGACCAGCCGGACGTGGTCGCCGTCCACGAGGTCGGAGACCTCACCGGACAGCGGTGGTTCGGAGCCGTCGTCGACGACCACGACCTCGAACGCGTCGCGGGCCAGGGTCTGCGTCCTCAGGCTGCGCAGACCGTTGCGCAGCGCGGTCGACCTGTTGTGCGCGGGGATGACCACCGAGACGGCGAGCGCGCGGGTCCCGTCCGTCCGCCGCCCGTTCACAGCGCCACCGCGTTCGGGGACCTGGAGACGCCGTGCGCGTCGAACACCGCGCGCGACCGGGCGCAGACGTCGTCGACGTCGTAGGCCGCGTGGGGCTGGAGCAGCACGACGACGTCCATGGTGGACAGTTGCCCGTCGAGGTCGGCCGGTGCCACCGGGACGCCGTCGACCGACCACTCCGACAGGTGCGGGTCGTGGAAGTGCGGACGGGCGCCGCGCTCCCGCAGGATCCGGACGAGCGGGGCCGCGGGGGTCTCGCGGGTGTCGGCGATGTCCGCCTTGTAGGTCACCCCCAGCAGCAGCACCGACGCCTCCCGGAGCGGGAGGCCGCGCTCGCGCAGCGAACGCTCCAGCCTGCCCGCCAGGTAGGCGGGCATCCCCGTGTTCACCTCGTCGGCGGCCTCGACGACGCCCAGCCGCCGTCCCGACGTGCGCGCCCAGTGCGAGAGGTAGCGCGGGTCGACCGGGATGCAGTGCCCTCCCACGCCGGGACCCGGCCGGAAGCTCTCGAACCCGAACGGTTTCGTGGCGGCCGCCGAGACGACGTCCCAGACGTCGATCCCCAGCGCCTCGCAGCTCATCGCCAGCTCGTTGACCAGCGCGATGTTGACGTTGCGGTAGGTGTTCTCCAGCAGCTTGGCCATCTCCGCCTCGCGGGGCCCCGCGGTGAACACCGTGCGGTCGACGATCTTGCCGTAGACCCGCGCCGCGTGTTCGGCGCACTGCGGGGTGAGCCCGCCGATGATCTTGGGCGTGTTGCGCAGCCCGAACCTCCGGTTGCCGGGGTCGATCCGCTCCGGGGAGTACACCAGCGAGAAGTCCTCGCCCGCGGTGAGACCGCCGGTCTCCAGCAACGGCCGGAAGACCTCCTCCGTGGTGCCGGGGTACGTCGTCGACTCCAGCGACACGAGCACGTCGGCGCGCAGGAACGGCGCGATCGTGCGGGCCGCGGTGCGGACGGCGGCCAGGTCGGGTGTGCGGTCGGCGCGCAGGGGGGTGGGGACGCAGACCACGACGGCCGTGGCCGAGGCCAGGACCCCCGGTTCGGAACTCGCCTCGAACCCCAGGGCCAGCATGGCGGCGACGTCGGGGTCGCTCAGGTCGTCGACGTAGGAGCGACCGGAGTTGAGCAGGTCGACCCGTTCGCGGTCGGTGTCGTAGCCGTGGACCGACAGCCCGGCCATGACCGCCTCGTGCGCTATCCGGATGCCGACGTAGCCGAGTCCGACCACGACGACGCGATCGGTGCGTACCGCTTCCATGTGCGGTTCTCCCTCCGCCGGGCTCCGCCCGGCCGACTGCCGACTGAGGTGTGGACCTGGTGCCGTCGCGGCACTAGAGGAGGGTCCGGTGGACTTCGAACGCCTCGGCGTAGCGGACTCCTATTTCGGCGCCGCGCAGCACGGCGAGAGCCGACACCGATTCCTCGCTGCGAATGTGGGGAACCGGTCTGTGCTGGCTGGTGTATTCGCGCAACGCGGCCAGCTTCGTTTCCAGGTGGTCGCTGATGTCGATGAATGCGGTGGACAGGGCGAGCGGTTTGTTCGCCCACTGCAATTTGGACATCTCGTAGCTCATGACGTGCGGCACGAGCCACTTGCCGAAGGTGCGGCCGATGGGACGGGCGGCGGCGAACGCGGCGGAGAACGTCGCGACGTGGTCCTGGTCGTAGTCGTCCCCGCTGGGCAGCAGCAGGAGGTCGGGTCGGAGCCGGTCGACGTGGTCCTGGAACAGGTCGACGAGTTCCCGCCGGGGCAGGGTGTCGAGGCGCTCGGTGAGCTGCCGGTCGCCGTAGGCGATGGTGTGCTCGAAGCCGAGCAGCTTGCCGACCCGGTCGATCTCGGCGGTCCTCTCCCGGAAGGTGACCGGGTTCGCCAGCCCGTAGTGGCTCATCCCGTCGACCGACAGGTAGAGCACGTGGACCCGGCTGCCCGCCGTGGCGAGGCGGGCCAGCAGCCCACCGCACCCGAGCACCTCGTCGTCGGCGTGCGGCGAGATCACCAGCACGGTGTCGTAGGCGTTCACCGGGTGCCTCCCCCGTGCGGGACGGTCGAGGAGCGGCGGGCCGGTCGGGCCTGGACCAGGACGTCCCCCGGCTCTCCCGGCCCCTTGCCGAGCAGGTGCCCGACGTCCTCGACGTCGGTGACCTCGAAGCCCGCGAGCCGCAGGGCGAGGGTGATCTCGCGCGTGCGCCTGGGGCGGAGCCGGAGCTTGCGGTACCGGACCGACCTGACCTCGGCGTCCGCGTCCAGGACCTCGTACCGCATGACGCTGTCGGCCACGCCCGAGGCGCTGTCGTACGTGAGGTGCTCCTCGACCCGGAGGTGGTGGTCGCCCGTGTAGGGGAAGAAGCCGTGGGGGCGGGTGAGGCCGTGCGGTGCGGCGGCGATCGAGCCCAGTTCGACGACGTCGAACCGGGCCACGTCCAGCAGCAGGACGCCGTCGTGGCCGAGGGCGGAGCGGACGTTGGCGAACAGCCGGTCGACGGCCGCGTCGTCGACCAGGTGCGAGACGATGTCGTTCGGCAGGATGACCGCGTCCACCGGGCCCGCGGGCGGCACGTCGGGGAGGGTCTCCCTGATCAGCCTCACGCGCTCGGAGACGGCGGTGGGCTCGTCGCGGAGACGGCGTTCGAAGTGGCCGAGCATGTCCGCCGAGCTGTCGACGCCGATGGCGCGGACCCCGTTGCGGGCCAGCGGGAGCAGGACGTCGCCGGTGCCGCACCCGAGTTCCATCACGGTCGAACCGGCGGGCGCTCCCGCGAGCCTGTCCGCGTAGACCCGGTCGAAGCGCGGGGCGTAGCCGATTTTCCGGGAATACAATTCCGGGTCGTAGAAGGCGTTCGACATGTTCGTCTCCAGACTCACCCTGGATCTGCTCCTCGCCTTGTGGTGGTGATGTGCACGGAATTGCGCCTTGCTCGCCGGCCGGGCCCTGGGTGTCATGACGGGCGAGATGGTGATGTCGTCTTATTCCGTCCAAGTGGAACCCGGCCGGCAAGGCGTTCCGTGCACGGTGACGACGGTAGACATTCGTCGACCGCGATGGCAATCATCGAGATATATGAACGGTAACCGTGAAATATTCGACCGGGTCCCACCCTTTTCCGCGTCTCAACGACTCGAATCCGGATAGGGTTGTCCGGTGGACCGGTTGGTGGTGGACGTGGGCTCCGGGGTGGGAGCGGTCCGGGGTGTGGCCGAGGTCCGGCGGGACGGCGGGTGGGTGGTGCCGTCGAGGCTGCCCGCCTCGGCGTGGCCGGTGGACCCGGAGCTGGCGGAGAAGGCGCGGATGGCGGCAGGAGCGCGGGTGGAGTTCCGCACGGACGCCACCGGGCTGAGCTGGCCGGTGCGGACGGAGAGCCCCGAGGACGTCCGGCGGCCCGCCCCGTTCGACGTCGTCGTGGACGGCGTGCTGCACGCCCGGTGCGCGGTGGACGGCGACGGCGTGGTGGGGACAGACCTGCCGCCGGGGGAGAAGGTGGTGCGGATCTGGTTGCCGCAGTTCGGTTTCGCGCGCCTGGGAGCCCTGTCGCTGTTCGGCGCGAGCACCGTGGTCCCGGTCGACCCCCGCCCGAGGTGGGTGCTCTACGGCAGCTCGATCTCGCAGTGCACGGCCGCCGCGGGACCGTCGGAGACCTGGCCCGCGCTCGTCGCCGCGGAGCACGACTGGGACCTGCGCTGCCTCGGGTTCTCCGGGCAGTGCCACCTCGACCCGGTGGTGGCCCGGTTCGTGCGGGACGGCCCGGCCGACCTGATCGCGCTGTGCCTCGGGGTGAACGTGCACGGCAGGTCGTCCTTCACCCGGCGCACGTTCCGGCCCGCTGTGGCCGGGTTCCTGGCCACCGTGCGGGACGGCCACCCGGACACCCCGGTGGTGCTGATCACGCCGATCACCAGCCCGGCCCGCGAGCACGCGGTGAACGGGGCCGGGATGACCCTGGCCGACGTGCGCGGGGAGCTGGTCGGGATCCACGACGAGCTGCGGCACGTCGACCCGCGGCTGAGCCTGGTGCACGGTCCGGAGGTCCTCGGGCCCGCCGAGGCCGACCTGCTGGGCGACGGGCTGCACCCGACCGCGGCGGGCTACCGGCTCATGGCCACCAGGCTGGCCCCGCACCTGGCTCCGCGGCGGAGGACCTGACCGGGCGGGGTCACCTGCGGTGGACGACGGCGGTGAACCCGACGGACTCCCGCCCCGACCGCGTGCGCACCCGCTGCTCGGTGTAGCCGACGAGGTCCAGCGCGTCGCTCATCGCGACCTGGTCGACCACCCACCGCCTGTCGAAGTGCCGCGCGGTGTAGTCGCCCGCGGAACCGCCGGAGGGGTCGACGGCGAGGAAGGTGCCGTAGGGGCCGACCGCGCACGCGTCGTACCGGGCGGCGTAGTACGGATCGCGGTCGTTGATCAGGAAGTCCGACACGACCACGGCTCCGCCGCGCCGGGCCACCCTCGCGGACTCGGAGATGACCGAACGGCACCTCCCCTCGTCCACCACCGCCGTCAGCACGGCCTTGCACAGGACGACGTCGAAGGTGCCCGCGGCGAAGGGGAGCGCGGAGGCGTCGCCGCAGACCGCGAGGTCGCACCGCGTCGACCCGCGGGCGTTCGCGACCGCGGACAGGTTGTGGTCCAGGCAGATCCTGGTGCCCCCCGGCGTCGGCACCGAACCGGGTGCCGGTCCGCACCCGATGTCCAGCACGCGCCCGCCGGGCAGCGAGAGGAGCAGGTCGCGGTCCCACGTCAGGGTGCTGGGGATGCGGGCCGACTCCAGGGTCCGCCAGCCGAACCCGTCCAGCCCGGTCTCCACCTCACGCCCCCGTGCGCTCGACCTCCGGCCGGTGCGACCGCGCCGACCCGGCACCGGTCAGCACGGCGAGGCAGTCGTCCAGCGGTCCGGTCAGCGCGGTGGAGCGGGCGGTCAACGCCTCCACCAGTCGCACCCTGGCGCGGTGGCCCGCGTCGGTGGCGGCGGACGGCACCGGGCACAGCACGCGGCCGTCCCCGCCGAACACGAAGAACTCACCGCCGTGCAGGTGGCGCACCATGTCCTCGTAGAGCTGCACTGCGATCCGGCGCGGGTCGAGGTCGGCCACCAGCGCACCCGGCAGCGCGGCCACGAGCCGCACGAAGATCAGCCGCTCGATCGGCAGCGGCAGGGTGACGCGGTCGGCGCCGAACTCGCCGAGGTCCACGTCGACCTTGTCCTCGTAGCCGCCGGTGCTCGACCCGCTTCCCGCTCCGCCGGGCCGGTGGCGCAGCGAGCTGGCGCGCAGCTTCACGTGCCGCTTGACCGTGCCGATCGCGGTCGGCACGCCGTCCTGGAGCCCGACGACGAGCGAACCGTTGGAGATCAGCGGCCAGCCGAGCCGCTGGTGCAGGCCCAGCGCGAGGGTGGTCTTGCCCGCGCCGCTGTGGCCCCACATCGCCCAGACCCGGCGGGAGTCGCTGACGGCCGAGGTGTGCAGGACGACCCGGCCCGCGGCGTCCAACGCGCGGCAGAAGGCCTGTTCCACCACCACCTGGAGGCCGTCCCTGGTCACCTGGTGGATCGGCGCGGCGAACTCGGTCGCGTCCTCCAGGTAGCGGAAGCCGGGGGTGGCCGCGTCGGTGACCGTGACCTCGTGGGTGACGGGCGCCGCCGGGTCCGGTTCGCGGTAGTGCCGCAGCCCGGCCACCGCGGTCGCCAGTTCGTCGGGAACCCGCAGCCGCAGCACGGTTCCGACCCGTTCGAGCCGTACCTCGATCACAGAGCCTCCTCAAGTGGGTTCGAGTCCGCCGTCCACCGCATGGGTGTGCGCGGTTTGCCCGGTGCGGTGCCGAGCAGGGCGTGCCGCAGGGACAGCGCCACGGCCCAGTAGGCGGACGCGCCGTGCAGGGCGTAGGCCACCGGCGCGCCGAGCGCGGCCTCCAGCCGCTCGGCGGGCCGCACCCGCAGGCCGGAGAGCTCCGCGGCCCGCCGCAGCGCGAGGTCGTTGGCGGGCACCAGGTACACCACGAGTCCGGCCAGCACACCGGCGAACGTCGCGGGCCCGGCCGCGAGCAGCGCGCCCGCCGCCAGCAGCGGCCCGCCCGCCCAGCAGATCGCGTGGTGGAGCAGTCGGTAGGCGGGCAGGCGCAGGTCCCGGTCCGCGGCGACGCCGCTGTCGCGCAGGTCGCGCCGGTAGCGCAGCGCGCCCGCCGGTCCGTGGAACCACACCCGCTTCTGCACCAGGAGGCCGCGCAGCGAGTCCGGGCTGTCGGCCAGTTCCCAGTGCGGGTTGGGCACCACCGCCACACCGCGGGCGGCGAGCGCGACCGACAGGTGCGCGTCCTCGTTCGGGAACCGCTCGGTGAACCGGCCCGCCGCGACCAGGTCCGCCAGGCGCATCTGGAGGCCGTGGCCGATGACGTAGGCGAACGGGGCAGGCAGGCGTCGGGCGGCGGGCGCGACGCGGGCCCGTGCCGACCGCAGGGCGTGCACCCGCTCGAAGCCCAGGCTCCAGCGGCACTGCCAGGCCGCGGCGGCCCGCAGCACCGCGCGGGAGAACGGCGGTGCGGTGCCGAGGTCGTGCCAGTTGCGGAGGTAGAGGCCGTGCTGCTGGACGACGACCGGGCGCGGGTGGCGGTCCATGATCTGCGCGGCGGTGCTGAGGGTGCCCGCCGCGGGCAGCGAGTCCGCGTTGTAGATGGCGACGTACCGGCTTTCGCGCACCCGCGAGCACACGTCGAGCACGCCGTTGAGCTGCGAGGCCATCATCCCCGCCGGGTCGTCCACCTGGTGGTGGCAGATCCAGGGGTACCGGGCCGCCCAGCGGTCGCACAGCTCCGGCGTCCCCGGAAGACCGGGGACGGCGGGCTCACGGGTCGTGGAGGCGAGCACGAGGGCCACCGGTTCGCCCGCCGCGCGCAGGTCGCGCATGTGCTCGACCAGCCGGTCGAGCCGCGGTTGCTCGGCGAGCACCGGGACCACCACCGCGACGTCCGGGGAGGGCTCCGCCCCGCGCGGCGGCGGCACCCACGTCGGGGCCGACGCCGAGCGCCGCACCCTGGAGCGCCACAGCAGTCCCCGCGCGGCGAGCCCGATCCCGACGGCCGCCGCGGCCGTCACCCTGATCGGTGCGGAGGGCTTCACGGTGTCACCCCCGCGGGCCGGACCGGACGGCGGCGCGGTGACCCGCCGCGTGCCGGGGAACCGCCGGACTTCTCGTTCATCCCGCATCACCTCGTGCTCGTGTCGGTAACCCGCGTCCACAGCCCGGCAACCCGTCGCAGGAGGCTCGACGGGTCCACCCCCGCTCCGCCGCGGGCCAGCCACGACCGCACCTCGGCGGCCCGGCCATCCACATCGGACTGGTGGGGGCGGAGCACCGTCCCCGGTGGCAGGAACGCCTCCGCCGTGCGCAGCAGCGCGTCCTCCCGGTGGAACCTGGCCAGGTTGTCCTCCAGGGCACCGCGTCGGCGGCCGGTCGGCGCGTCGGCCGCGGCGCGCCCGCGCAGTTCCTCGTCACCCGCGTCGAGCACCACCAGCCCGGCGTACCGGCACTCCCCGGCGGCGCGTGCCGCGTCGACGACCGCGTCGGCCACCCGCCGGGCCCGCTCGACGGGCCACTCCGCGCAGGCGAAGGAGATCAGCGACAGCCACCCGACGTCCACGAGCACGGTGCCCTCGGGGCTGGCCGCCACCTCCGCGGCGATCCGCCGGGCGACGGCGGCCTGCCTCTCCTCGCCGGGCGGCGGCGGGTCGGGTTCGAGCAGCAGCGCCCTGAGCTGTTCGGGGACCACGGACATCCCGCCGTTCAGCACCCCGGCCAGCGTCGTCTTCCCGGCGGCAGGCGGTCCGAGCAGTTCCACGATCGTCTTCATTCAGCACCACAACTCGTCCACGAGCGCCGTCACCAGGCGCGGCGGGCGGCGGCGCGCGGACCGCGACAGCACGCGGTCCGCCACCGCCCGCGGCTCGGGGCACGGCGGGAACACGACGACCCGGTCCGGCAGGCGCTCCGCCAGGCGGCCGAGGAACGCGTCGAAGGCCCGCTGGTACTCCTCGTCCACGTAGAGGTCGGCGGTGCCGTGCCGGTCCGGGCCCGCCTCGCGCACGGCGCACCGCTCCCGCGACGCGTCGCGCTCCCCGGTGAGGGTCACCACGACATCGGGTTCCACCGCACGTCCCCGCGCCAGCCAGTCCGCCAGCCGCGACCGCAGGTCCGGACCTCCCGTGCGGTGCACGGCGTCCACGTGCGCGGCCTGGGACAGCACGGTGCGGTCGAGCACGGCGGTGGTGCCGGGACCCACCGCCCGCCCCCGCCGCTCCTCCTCGACGAGGTAGTGCCGCTGCACCCGCCAGCCGGACGGCACGTCCGCGGGCGGGGCGACGCCGGGCCCCACGCCGGGGTGCGGCGCGTACTCCGGCACGAGCACCGCCCCCAGCCTGCTCGTCAGCTCGCGGACGAGAGTGGTCTTGCCGCTGGCGACCACCCCGTCGACGCCGACCACCAGTCCCGCCGTCATCCCGGCACCGAGAGCTTGCACCGCCTGCACAGCTCCGGCGCCACGCCCGGCCTGCCGTCCTCGATCTGCCTGCGCAGCGCGGTGTAGACCGGGCCGTGCCACAGCTCCTGGATGGAGGACTCGCGCAGGTTCCCGACCACGATCTCGGCGCGCCAGTCCTGGCAGCACAGGATCACGGTGCCGTCGAACCGGACGTGCAGCCGCTCCCGGTGGCGGTTCTGCTCGCACCCGACGACCCGGTCCCGCCACGTGTTGTTGGAGAAGCTCGCCACGTTGCGGCTGCGGTCGAGCACCCCCCAGCGGTACAGCTCGAAACCGTTGTCCGCGCAGTACTTCTCGGCCAGTTCGACGTCCTCCTCGGTGACCGCGGGGTGGTCGAGGAGCACGACCCCCACGACGCCGACCGACCGGCGCCACCTGTCGTCCTCGGCCAGCGCCACCATGTTCGCCCACACCCTGTCGAACCGCAGGCCGGGCATCAGCCGGGCGTGCGTCTCCGGCGTGAACCCGAACACCGACAGGCGCAGGTCGTCCACGCGCACCTCGGCCAGCTCCGCGCGCCTGCGGTCGTCCAGCATCGACACGTTGGTCGACACCTCCACGGAGCCGGCGGGGAGCCTGTCGTTGACGAGCGCGATCCGCTCGGCCAGCCGCCGGTCGATCAGCGGCTCGCCGTTGAGGTAGGGCGCGAAGGTCAGGCCCTCCTGGTGGTCCACGCACTGCTCCACGATCGAGCCGAACAGCTCGTCGCTCATGCGACCCCTGGGCAGTTCGTTGACCACCTCGGGGTGCGGGCACACGGTGCAGGCGGCGTTGCACGCGGTCACGGTCTGCACTTCCAGAAAGCGCGG
The DNA here is from genome assembly GCF_057122925.1 of Umezawaea sp. Lineage (NCBI taxonomy): Bacteria > Bacillati > Actinomycetota > Actinomycetes > Pseudonocardiales > Pseudonocardiaceae > Umezawaea > Umezawaea sp. The sequence continues at coordinate 63,109 of NZ_DBNGPQ010000094.1, forward strand.
GAAGTCCGGCAGCGCGGGCATCACACCCTCCCTTCGGTCGAGGTGAAGAGGGACTCCACGGGTTCCCGGTAGCCTGCCCGCGCCACGTCGCGCGTCAGGACCGCGGCGGCCACCTCGGTTCGGCGTTCGAGCTTGGTCATGTCCTGGACGAAGGCCCTGGTGCCCGCCCGTCGGTGCGCGTCCACGAGCACCGCTTCGCGGCCCGCCTCGATCGCGGCCCGCGCGGCGTCCGGCTCGACGCCGTCGGCCACGTCGAACAGGGCGTGGCAGTAGTCCGAGACGAGGGTGCTGACCCGGTCGTGCATGGCCCGCAGGTCGTCCCACCACCGCGCGGGCACCGGCGGGGTCCCCTCGACGGCCGCCTGCCTGGCCACCAGGTGGCGCAGGAACTCGGTGCTGGTGAAGTGGTACTCCAGGAACTTCTGCCTGCCGCCGTAGTCGCGCCGCAGCGCCTGTTCCAGGCAGCGGTGCGCGACGTGCACGCGCGGGTCGCTGAAGACGTAGCTGTACGCGGCGTCGGCGGTCAGCGGGTCGCGGGGCAGCCGCATCAGCCCCGCCCGCTCCGTGTCCCGGCGCAGCTTCGTACCGGGCACCAGGCGGGCGCGCTCCAGGATCGTGCCCAGCCGGTGCAGCTGGCCGTGCCCGGCGAGGTAGTCCACGTCGAAGTGCAGCTGCGGCAGGGTGGAGAACGGGTTGAACGCGAGGAAACCGATGTGGTGGCTGATCCCGTGCGCCTCGAACCTCCGCTTGGCCTCGGCGTACTCGTCCTGCGCCGTTCCCTTGCGGTAGATCTTCAGCGTCGGGGCCCAACCGGACTCCACGCCGATGAACACCCGCACCAGCCCGGCCTCGGCCAGCAGCGCCAGCAGGTCGTCGTCGGGGAACGGCCGGGTGCGCAGGTAGACCATGAAGTACGGCCTGCGGTCCAGTTCGAGCATCAGCCCGGCGATCTCGGTGACCCGCGCGGTGTCGCGCGGTCCTGCCCAGAACAGCGGGTCGTTGAAGACGAAGTACCGCTTGCCCATCGCCTGGAGCGCGGCGATCTCGGCCACCACGGCCGCGGGTTCCTTCGCGCGGCGCTTGGGCGCGCCGACGGCGATGTCCATGGTCGGCACGTGGCAGAAGGTGCACATCGCGACGCAGCCCCTGCCCGCCTCCAGGTTCGCCATCCTGGCCGCCTCGCCCTCCTCGACGTCGCGCACCGGCAGCAGTCCGCCGTCGAGGGAGATGGTCGACGGCAGGCCGTCGCCGCGCACGGGGGTCCCGTCGTCGCCCCGCACCAGCACGCCGGGCGGGGGAGCGGAGCGCCAGTCGCCGCGCTCGACCGCGTCGAGCAGACCGGGGACGGTCGCCTCCGGCTCTCCCACCACGACGCCGTCGACGTGGGGCAGCAGGGCCAGCAGCTCCTCGGCGTTCCCGGTGGCGTACACCCCGAACAGGAACACCGCCCGGTAGTCGGCCGCCTCGCCGAGGCCGTCGACCAGCCACAGCGATTCGGCCGCGTCCTGGAAGTTCGGCTTGGCCAGCAGCACGGCGTCCGGGGGCGCGTCCGCGAGCGCTTGCGAGGCGTTGCGGTGCTCGCCCTTGGCCAGCAGGGTCAGCGTCGCGGAGCGGCCGGTGGCGCGGACCGCCGCGGCGGTCATCGCGACCGTGACGGACGCCGCGGACTGCGAGTAGAGGCTGCGGTAGAAGCAGAAGTGCGCGGAGACGCTCACGTCGTCGACCTCCCCGCCGCTCGCGGGTGCCGGTCGGCGCGCAGGTCGTCGACCACGGCCCGCGCGCACCACTCCGGTGTGCCGCGCAGGTCGTGGACGATGCCGGAGTCGAGCACGGGGCTCAGCCGCCGCGCCACCGCCACCGTCGTGGTCGGGTCGGCGAGGTCGGGCAGCGCCGGACCGATCCGGCCGTCGTCGTCGAACAGCAGCATGGTGGAGGCCCGCACGCGGCCGGTGATGTCGGCGTAGAGCCGGATCCAGGAGCGCGTGCGCGGGCTCGGGTAGCGGACGGGGTGCACCGTCGTGCCGACGCCGACGAAGTAGATCCGCCGCAGCGGCACCGCCGAGGTGCCGACCTCGATGCCCAGCTCCTCGGGCCTGGTGCGGCGGCGCTCGTGCGGTCGCAGGTCGTCCGGCTCGCCGTAGAGCTCCCGGTAGAGCTCCCGGTCGGACAGCCACATGGCCTGGCTGCGGAACGCGAACGTGTTGTCCTCGCCCGGCAGCACGACGGGTCGCGGGCCCGTGAGGTCCACGACGGCGTGGTCGTTGGCCATCATCCTGCCGCCGTGCGCGGTGCACAGCTCCAGGGCGACGCTGGTCTTGCCGGAGTCGCTGGGGCCGGTCAGCAGCACGCCCTCGCCGTCGAGGTCGACGACGGCCCCGTGCACGACGATCCTGCCCGCGCGCAGGAAGTTGCGGTCCCAGGCTTGCACGACGACGCAGCCGATGCGCTCGTTGCGCAGCCAGAAGTCCGCCGGGCCGTGCACGACGACCTGGTCTCCCGCCCTGGTGATGTGCGGCTCGCCGTCCGGCACGTGCCGGACCGCCGGTTCGGTGCCCGCGGCACCCGCCCCGACGGCCTCGACCCGGAAGCGGTCCAGCCGGATCGGGTCGCGACCGCCGTCCAGCCCGAGCCACAGCGCCGGGTCGGCTCCCGAGACGGTCAGTTCCTGGCCGCACCAGCGCACGCGGAAGGTGTGCGGGTCGACGGTGGTGGTCATGGGCTCTCGACCTTCCGGTTCGCGCCGCCGCGGGCCGCGGGCGCGTCGTGGGACAGCAGCGTGAGGAACTGGCTCACGGCGGTGGTGGCGTAGCAGCCGGAGGGCAGGAAGAACGACAGTTCGCAGGCGGAGCGGCCGGGGAAGAACTCGTCGGGCACGACACCGTCGACGGTGATCCGCGCCTGCACGACGGTGGGCCGCACGGACGTGGAGCGACGCATCTCCCCGTCCTCCCACCGGTACTTGTCGTACGGGAGGTCCGCGGCGGTCCGCAGCAGGGCCAGCACGTCCGGGGTCGAGGTCGCGAAGGCGTAGGGGATGCCGTCCCTGAGCACGGCGAGCGGTTCGCGCGCTGCCACGCGGGCCAGGGTGCGGCGCACCTCCTCGTTCCACGCGCCGGAGGAGTGCGAGCACAGGTAGAACGACACCGTCCGGGGATCGAGGGCGGAGAAGAACGCCTCGGGCGGGCCGGAGAACCCGGCCGCGGCCACCGCCTCCGCCGCACCGGACCGGAGGAGGAGGTCGAACGCCGCGGCGTGGTCGCCGTCGAGCAGCGCCCGGCCGATCAGGTGAGTCCTCTTCGGACCGCCGGGCACGCCGAAGCGCTGCGTGTCGTAGTAGTTGACGAAGAACAGGGTGTGCTCGCGGGCGCCGGACCGCAGCACCTCCGCGAGCTCCGGCGCCAGTCGTCGCACGACGAGGCGGAAGCCGTTGCCGTTGAGGCGGCCGATCCGCAGCGGTTCCCGGCCGTGCCCGGCGTCCGACAGGCGCATGTACCGCGTGGTTCCGCCGTGGAAGGCGGTGAACTCGGCGAACCGGCTCGCGTCCAGGCCCGGTGGCAGGCTGACGAGCTGCTCGGTGATCCCGTCCTCGTCCTTGAGCCCGGCGTAACCGACGTCCGCGCGGGGGACCTCGAAGAATTCACCGATGGCGGACACCGCCTCGAAGGTGGTGTAACCGAGTTTGTTCAACCGGGCCAGTCGGACGGCGGCTCCGCTTTCCTGGGTGACCGGAGGGATGAGGTTCTCGACGACGATGAAGTCTTCCGGTCGGCGCTTGAGGACGACGTCGAAAGCATTCGTCGTGGGCGTCGCCGGAGCGAGGTGGTCGAATGGTGGCGATATTTCCTCGTGGGGCAGCCCGTGGCCTCCGGTCCGACCGGGGCCGCCGACGGTCCCAGCGTCCGCGCTTGTTGATATCGACACCCGATTCCTCCTTGGCTGCTGGTCAGGCCCTGATGTCGTCGCAGGTCGACGTCGTGTGGCGGGACGTTCGAGCCGACGAGGGCCACGGTAGGGATTCGCCGACCCGTGTGGCTAACCGGAGGATCTGCAAAAGATAGTCGTCAAATATTTGACGTGGTCCCGGCCGTTCTTAGGCCGTCTCAAATAGTCTGGATCTGTTTTTCGGCGGGTTCGGGGTTGCTCGGGTTCGGGGGCGCTGCTAGCTTCGGACAAGTCGAAGTCGAGTACGGCGATCATGCGCTCCGCATTACTTCGCAATTGTCGTGCCCGATTCCCTGCTCTCCTGGTCTGGAGGTGAAGAGAATGCGTCGTCACGCCGCGAACCTGCGTCCCCGCCTGGACAAGGTCAAGGTGAAGAACAGCTGACGGACACCGTGATCCCCGGCGGATCGCGCAGTGCCGCCGTGGACCGCGACCACGGGTCGCGGTCCACGGCGTGGGCCAGCCCGATACGGAAAGGACGACCATGGCCGACCAGGCCCCCGGACAGGTTCCCGTGCTCGGCCACGTCGACGAGAGGCTGCGGACGACGAGCCTGTGCCTCGCGGTGGCGTACGGCGCGAGGAACGACCCGGCCCACCGCGGTGGTCTCGCGCACCTGTTGGAGCACCTGCTGATGTCGGCACCGGTCGTGGGGCCCACGTCGCTGTGCGAACACGTCGAGCGCCTCGGCGGCGACGCCAACGCCGAGACCGGCCTCGAACTGATGCTGTTCACCGCCCAGGTGCACGCCTCCGACGCCGCGGACGTGACCCGCCTGCTGCGCGGGGCCGTGCTGGAGCCGCGGCTGGACGCCGCCGTGCTCGACCGGGAACGCGCCGTCGTCCTCCAGGAACTGGCCGCCGCGGCGGCCGACCCCAGCGACGTCGTCCAGGACACCTTCCTCGCCGACGTGTTCGGCTCCCACCCCCTGGGCAGGCCGGTGGGCGGCACGGCCGAGGAGGTCGGGGCGACGTCGCTCGACGACGTGCTCGACCACCACCGCGACGTCTTCCTGACCAGTCCGATGGCGCTGGTCGTCGTCGGGCCGGACCTGCCCGGCGCGACCGGGCTCCACCGCTCTCCGGCCCGGCGGTCGGGGCGTGGTGGCAGCGTCCCGATCAGCCCGCCTCCGCGAACCCGCCCCGCGCCCCGCTGGCCCGACGGGTTCGCCTGGACGTGCGTCGGGGGCCGCGGCCCGAGCGCCACCGACCCCGACCGGCTGGCCTACGTCCTGCTGTCCAACCTGATGGGCTCCAGCCCCGCGTCGCTGCTCTACCGCAGGCTGCGCAACGACGGAGGGCTGGCCTACGCGTTCCAGTCGTGGTCGCGCGCCTACACCGAGGCCGGTGCCTGGCGGGTGCTGGCGGGCGTCGACGTCGGCAACGGCGAGGCCCTGGTCGAGGTGATCACGGCCACGCTGGAGGAGTTGGCGAGCGGTGGTCCGTCCGACGAGGACCTGGCCGCCGCGCGCCGGAAGGCCGAGATGCACCTGGTGCGGGGGAGCGAGGTGCCCGCCGAGTACGCCAGGCTGATCGCGCAGCGGACGCTGGCGGGCACCGTCGAGTGGTCCGTGGACCAGGAGCTGGCCGCGTTGCGCGAGGTGACCGGTGCGCAGGTCGTGCTGGCCGCCCGGCGCGTGCTCGCCGACCTGTGCGTGTCGGTGGCGTCGTGACAGCGGCGGCGGCGTACCTGGAGGCGGCGACCTCGGCCGGGCTGCTGGCCGAACTGGACGGGGTGCCCTACGTCGCGGGCGAGTACGTCGACCCGGTCAGCAGGCGGCGGCGGGTCCTCGTCGAGTACTGCGACGGGGGCCTGGTGGGCACCGCGGCCGCACGGGACCGGCTGCGCGCCGCGCTGGCGGAGGCCTTCCCCGGCAACGATTCCGCGCTGGTGCGGGTGGACGCCACCACACCCGGCGACCTGCTCGCGGGCAGCGGGTGGACCAGGGAACTGGTCTACGTCGGCTACGAGGGCCCGGTCGGGCCGCCGACCGCCGACGTGCGGCTGGAGCGGCAGGAGGACCGGGCGTTCGTCCGGGACTGGCTGGAGCGGGCGTTCACCCTGGCGCAGCACCAACTCGGCGGTCCCGGTGACGGCGCCGCGGAGGCCGCGGCCGCGACCATGGCGCACCCGGCGCGGCGCACGTACGTCGTGGGCCCGAGCCCGGAGGCCGACCCGATCGGTCACGCCACCCTGCTCACCGACGCCGTCGACGAGGTCAGGGGAGTCGGGTTCGTCGAACTGCTGGACGCGCTCGTCGAACCGGAGCACGACGTCCGCGCGCTCGTCTCCGCGCTGGTCGCGGTGTGCGCCGCCTACGCCCGGCAGGAGGGCCGCCCCCTGGTCGGCCACGTCGTGGCCACGCCGGAGGCGGGCGACCGCGTGCTGGGCTCGCTGTTCCGCCGCGGTTGGCGGACCTGGCACAGCTTCTACCGCTGTCCGCTCGGAGACGGAGGCACCGCGCCATGAGCACCCGGTTCGACATCCCGCTGCTCTACCGGACCCTGGAGGTGGAGGAGCACGAGAGCCTGCGCGCGCTGCTGCGCAAGGCCCGCTCGACCGCGTTCACCCTGCCGCACCTGGTGCTCTCGGTCTTCGAGCAGGAGGGCGTCCGGCTGGGCAGCGGCTCGGCGGACGAGCTGCGCAGGGCGCGCGGCCGGGCGGCCGACTACGCGGCCGTGGTGGAGCACGTCTCCTCCGAGGTCCGGGTCGACGTCATGAAGGGGCCCGCGCTGGCGCGCCGCTACCCGAGCGGGATCCTGCGGCCGGCGGGCGACCTGGACCTGGTCGTGCCCGACGAGGTCGCGCTGTGGCGGGTGGCGCGGCTGGTCGACGCCCTCGCGCCCACCACGCCCGAGGTGAGCGTGTCCCTGCTGGGCGGGGGCCCGGACCGGCACGTGGTCGCCTCGCTGACCTGGCCCGCGGCCGACGCCGTGCTGGACAGGGACATCAGGGTCGACATCAGCACCATGGCCTTCCCCGGCGACCAGGCGGCGGTGCCGGTACGGGCACCGCTGCCCCCGGACCCGTGGCTGGCCGACCTGCTGTCGGTGACCGAGGAGCGGTTCCAGCGCGCGTTCACCGCCAAGGACGTGCTCGACCTGGTGGTGCTCGACGACGACGCCCCCGACGACCTGGCGTCCGTCGTGGACGCCGCGGCGCGCCACCGGGTGGCGCCGGAGCTGGCGGAGCTGGTGTCGCGCGCGGCGTCCGTCGTGGACCTGCGCGCGCTCGCCCCGCTGGCGGGATCGCTCGCCCCGCACGCCGAGCGGGAACTGGAGACCCGCGCGGCGCACGGGACCGGGCCGGGGACGGACGTCCCCCGCAGGATCGCCGCGGGCGTGCCGGTGTACGGGATGCCGCTGCGCGTGGAACGCAGGCCTGAGCGGGAGGTGGTCGCCGTGCGCCGCGCAGGCGACGCGCACCTCGCCGCCACGCCCTTCGGGGACTACCTCCTCGTGGGGTCCGGACTCGTCGACCCGCTGCTGCACGAATCGGCGCTGCGGGAACTGGACCGGCCGCACCGCCCCGGTGCCGTCGAAGGGAGCCCGTCGTGAACGCGGTGGAGATCAGGGGACTCACCAGGACGTTCCCCGGCAAGCGCAAGGGCGCGCCACCGGTGCGCGCGCTGCGGGAGGTCGACCTGGCGGTGCCCGAGGGCACGGTCCACGGGCTGCTCGGTCCCAACGGCGCGGGCAAGACGACGCTGTGCCGCGTCCTGTCCACCGTCCTGCTGCCCACGGCGGGCACCGCGTCCGTGCTGGGCCACGACGTCGTGACCGCGACGGCGGCGGTCAAGCGGTCGATCGGCATCGTGTTCGGTGGTGACAAAGGGCTCTACGGGCGGCTGAACGCCCGGCAGAACCTCAGGTTCTGGGCCGCGATGTACGGGTTGAGCGGCAGGGGGCTCGGCAGTCGCGTCGACCGGCTGCTCGACCGGGTCGGTCTGACGGACCGCGCCGACCACCGGGTGGACACCTACTCCAGGGGCATGAAGCAGCGCCTGCACCTGGCCCGCGGGCTGGTCGCCGACCCCAGGGTGCTCATCCTGGACGAACCCACCTCCGGCATGGACCCGGTGGCGGCGCACGAGTTCCGCGACCTGGTCGCCGGTCTGCGGGCCGACGGCCGCACGGTCCTGCTCACCACGCACGACATGGTGGAGGCCGAGGCCGTGTGCGACCGCGTCACCCTGATCGACCGCGGCGGGGTGCTGGCCTCCGGCGAGCCCGCCACCATCGGTCGGCTGATCTCCCACTACGAGCGGATCGAGGTCGACGCGATGCCCGAGGGCCTCGTCGACGCCGTCAGGGCGGTGCCGGGCGTGATCTCGACGTCCACCACCGGGATCAGCACGCTGATCGAGACCGAGAACGGCGCCGCGACCGCCGAGGTGCTGGGCCTGCTCGTGGCGGCCGGTGCCACCTCGCTGCGCACCGGCCGCCCCAGCCTCGAAGAGGTCTACCTGCGCCTGGTCGGCGGACGAGGGATGGTGGTGGGCTGATGCCGCGCACGGTGCTCGCCGCGTTCCGGTTCCAGGCCGCCCTGGCCTGGCGGACACCGGACACGCTGAGCGTCTTCGTCACCGCACCGCTGTTCACCGTCGTCTTCCTGGCGCTGAGCCAGTTCGCGGGCCGCACGGACCTGGCGACCCACGCCGTGCTGGCGCCGTGCCTGATGTCGCTGTGGGCCGTCGCCCTGTTCCTGGCGGGCGACCTGATCGGCAACGAGCGCTCCTGGGGCACGCTGGAGGGGCTGGTGGCCACCCCGGTGTCCTTCCCCCTCCTGGTGACCGCCCGGATCACGACCGTCACCGTGCTCGGCCTGCTGACCTTCGCCGAGTCCTGGCTGGTCGCCGCCGGGCTGTTCGGGATCGTGCTGGACGTCGCGCACCCGCTGGTGTTCGGGGCGGGCATGCTCCTGTCGGCGCTGGCGATGGCGGGCACCGCCACCTCGCTGTCGGCGGTCTTCGTGCTCACCCCGTCCGCGCGCACCGTGCAGAACACCCTGAGCTACCCGATCTACCTGCTGTCCGGGGTGATGGTGCCGATCTCGTTCCTGCCCGACTGGGTCCAGCCGCTGTCGCGCCTGGTCTTCCTGTCCTGGAGCGGCGACCTGCTGCGCACCTCGCTCGACCCGGCGCCGACGGGCAACGTGCTGCCGGAGCTGGGCGCGGTCGCCCTGCTCGGGGTGGCGGGCTACCTGCTCGGCGCCGCCCTGACCCGCCGCTTCGTGCGCCGCGCGCGCGAACTCGGCAACCTCTCCCACACGTGAGGGCCCGATGACCGAACTGCTCGCCGAACCCCGTCCGCTGGCGGTCGTCCGCCACGCCTCCCTCAACGCCCTGGCGGACCTGAGGGCCACCTACACCCCGACCAGCTGGACCGTCGGCTGGCTCGGCCGGATGCTCGCGCAGGTCGCGTTCTTCACCGTGGTCGGCCACCTGATCGGGTCGGCGGAGCACACCAGGTACCTCGTGATCGGCAACTCGCTGATGACCTGCGTCATCGAGGTCATGATGGTGGTGGCCTCCACGACGTGGGAGCGGCGCGCGGGCACCCTGCCGCTGCTCGTGGCCGCCCCCGCCGAACTGGGGCTGGTGTTCGTCGGCCGAAGCCTCCAGTGGACGATCAGCGGGTCCGGCACCTCCCTGGTCTCGCTGCTGGTGCTGGCCCCGCTGTTCGGGGTGCACTGGACGGTGGGGCAGTTCCTCACGGTGGTCCCGCTGGTGCTGCTGACCGCGTTCAGCACCTACGCGTTCGGGCTCGTGCTGGCCGCGGCCGTCCTGGGTACCACGGGCCTGCGCAACATCACCTCCAACGCCGCCTACCTGGTGATGATGGCCGTCTGCGGGGTGCAGGTGCCGGTGTCGTACTGGCCGGGCGCCGTCCAGCTGGCCGCCGAGTGCCTGCCGCTGACCCACGGCCTCCGGGCCGTTCGCGCCGTGGCCGACGCGGAGCCGCTCGGCACCGTGCTGTCCCGCGCGCTGCCCGCCGCGGTCGCGGGCGCGTGCTGGCTGGCGCTCGCGCTCGCGGTCTTCCGGCTCACCGCCGCCCGCGCCCGCCGCACCGGATCGGTGGTCTACTCCTGAGCCCGGCCCGCGGAACGGTCGTCCCGGCGTCACGCTATCCGGGACGTCGGGTCCGGCCGCTCGTAGTGGAAGCGCGCGTAGTAGCGGGCGAAGGACCACAGCAGGTGCGAGTAGCGGTACTGGCCCGGTGCGGGCGACTCCAGCACGGCCACGTCCACCAGCGACTCCACCAGGTCCTCCGCCTCCTGCTCGGCGACGCCCAGCACCGAACTCGCCGCGCGCAGACCGAATTCGGGCCCTTCCGAGGCGAGCGCCAGGAAGGCGTGGTGCTGGTCGTCGGTGAGCTGGCCCTCGATCGCGCGCAGCGCGGTGAGCATGGACCGGTCGCCGGAGCCCAACCTGGTGGTGCCCGCGGGATCGCTCACCAGCCGAGCGGTGAGCACGTCGAAGCTCCAGCCCGGCCTGGCGGCCAGGTGCGCCCCCGCGGACCGCACCGCCAGCGGCAGCAGCCCGCACGCCTCGACCAGGGCGAGCGCACCCGGTCGGTCGGCGGCGACCCGGTCCGGGCCCACCACCGCGCCGAGCAGCGCCAGCGCCTCGTCGGCGGTGAAGACCCCGAGGCAGACCCGTTCGGTGGTCGAGACCCCGAACGGGGGCGCCCAGCCGGTGATCAGCACCCCGCACCCCGCCGACCCCGGCACGAGGGACCGGACCTGCTCCGCGACGCGCACGTTGTCGAGGACGACGAGCACCTTCCGCCCGTCGAGCACGGTGTTGACCATCTTCGACCGCTCGGACACCCGTTCCGGCACCGCGTCGGCGGGCAGCCCCAGCGCGCGCAGGAACCCTTCGAGCACCCCGGCGGTGGTCGACCCCGCGTCGTCGGAGCCGAGGTCGGCGTACAGCTCGCCGTCCGGGAAGGCGTCGTGGAGCCGGTGCGCGGCCTGGAGGGCCAGCGCGGACTTCCCCACCCCGATGGCGCCGGTGATCGCGACGACCGCGGGCGAGCGGCGCGCGGGCGCGGTGAGACCGCGCACCACCGTGGCGATCTCCTCGTGCCGACCGGTGAAGTCCACGGTCCCAGGGGGCAGCTGCCTGGGTACCGGGACCGCGCCCGCGCGCACGATCCCCGGCACTCCGGCCGCCCGCCCCGGCCGCCAGGCGCTCGACTGCGGGTCGGGTGTCCCGCCTGCCAGGATCCTGTGGTGCAGCGACTTCAGGGCCTGCCCCGGCTCGATGCCCTGCTCCTCCACCAGTGCGTGGCGCAGGCGGCTGAACACGGCCAGCGCCTCGGTCTGGCGGCCTGCCGCGTGCAACGCCCGCATGAGCAGCTCGTGGACGTGCTCGCGCGACGGCTGCTCCGCGGCCAGCAGGGTCAACTCGGGCAGCACGAGCGCGTGGTGCCCCAGCGCGAGCGCGATGCGGAGCCGCTCCTCGGTCCACGCCAGCCGGAGTTCACCGAGGCGGATCCTCTGCTGCTCGGCGAACGGGCCGGGCAGGCCGGACAGCGGGTTGCCCTGCCACAGCGCGAGGGCGTCGGCCAGCAGGCCGTCCGCGAGCTCCAGCCCGCCGTCGGCGGCGGCCAGCCTGGCGCGGTGCGCGAGGTTCTCGGCGAAGTCCAGGTCCAGTCCCAGTTCCGGGACGACCAGGCGGTAGCCGTCACCGACCGACACCAGGACGCTGGGCGCTCCGCCGCCGCGCTCCAGCAGCGTGCGCCAGCGCCACGCGTGGGTGCGCACCGTGGAGACCGCGGCGTCGGGCGGGTTCTCGCCCCACAGCGCGTGCACCAGTTCGGACAGCCCGCTCGCGCGTCCGGAGTGGAGGAGCAGCGCCGCCAGGAACGCCTGCTGCTGCGGGGAACCGGTGGGGAGCGTCCTGCCACCGCGCACCGCTCGCACCGGTCCGAGGACGGTGAACCGCAGCGGGTCGGCCCCGCGCCGGTCCGGATCGCCGCCGTGCTCCTGTCGTCCGACGAAACGCTGGATGTCGCTCATGATCCTCTTTCGACTGCATTCCACTCCGGAGCCCGCCGTCGCGGCGGACGTGGGCCCTCGGATGTCGGTGAATCGCGCCGTACCGGGAGACCGGAGCGCGTCGTTCGTCCATGACCGCTGGAGTGCGTCGGACGGTGGGCGGCGAAACGCCGTCAGCTGGGGATTCCCGTGCTCGTTCGCCTTGCGAAGAGCATAGGCAGGCGTCTTCGGGAGCGGCAAGGCCGCGCACGTCGGCGGTGTCCCGCCGGCGGGACGGGCCTCCGGTCGAGGCCTGTCCCGCCCGCGCGGGCTCGGCCGCCGTGCGATCGCGTGTCCACTGTGGAGTACCGGGAGCGACTACCGGGACCACTCGTTCGGCACCACCCGCGGTGGTCCGTCGCACACCAGGCGCCCGTTCTCGACGTGGACCGGCTGCACGGGGAGCGCGCTCACCGCGCGCGAGCGCTCGGCCAGTTCGACGGTCCACTCGACCCGCGCCGCCGCCTGGTCCCCCGTCATGCGGGATATCCGACCCCGGTTCTCCTCGCGGTGGACGTAGAACGCGTTGAAGCCGCCCGAGGAGATGGCGACCAGCTCGTAGCCGCGCGCGACCAGCAGGTCGTCGAAGGCCTTCAGCGAAGCCCCCATGTACCACCGGTGCGCCGCGGAGAGGCCCGCGTCCCGCACCCGGGGGACCGACACGGCCAGGTCGGGCGCCCAGTAGTGCTGGAACTCCACCACGACCACCCGCGGACGCAGTTCGTGGAGCGCGTCCAGGATCCAGAGGTCGTCGCCGTCGATGTCGACGGACAGCAGGTCGACCTCGGTCGGGACGCCGAGGTCGGTCAGCACCGACATCGCGTCGGCGGACCTCAGGACCCGCGTGTGCAGCGCGGGCATCGTCCACCGGGTCTCGTACTGGGCGCGGAAGAACGCGCGGGCGATGCGCTGGCGGCGGGCGTCGGCGTCGACCAGCCACCCCCGCCAGCGGTGGTGCACGAGGAGGTTGGCGGAGTTGCCCATCAGGCCCTTGCCGGAGCCGATGTCGAGGACTCGTCGACCACCGTGGCCGAGGACCGAGAAGATCGCCAGCAGCAGGCCGTCCTCGTCGCCCTGGGAGAACACGCTGAACGACCAGTCGTCCTGCTCGGTCCCGGTGAGGTCGATCTCGCCGCGGTCGCGCAGCTCCCGGCCGAGGCGGTTCTGCGTCATGCGGCACGTCGCCTGGCTCGCCCTCGACGCTCCGAGGCGTCCGTAGCCGGAGTCCATCGACTCCAGGAACCGGTCGTGCGGCAGGAGTTCGGCTTCGCTCATGGTCGTCGTCCAGTCCTGTCGTGGGGTGGTCCGCGGTGAATCGTCGCGCGGGGGTCGGCTTGGACCTTCTTCGAGAGGTGGCCGTCGGTTCAAGTCCGGACCGCGGAAGCGGTGTGCCGCCGACGGGAGGGCGCGGGTCGGCCGTGTCCCGCCGGCGGGACGGCGTGCGCGCCGTCCCGCCGGCGTCCGTCGGAGGTGTTCGCGCCTGCGCGCGTATTCTGCTGTGCTCCGGACTCGGAGGACCTATCCTGCGGAAGCCTCCCGAAGGTCATCCCCCGTGAGCGGAACGCCACCCGCCACGACCCGCCCGCGGTGCGGGGTCGTGCCCGTGGCGCACTGGGCGGAGTTCGGGACGGCTGCCGTGGCGGTGACCACGTCAACTCAAGAGGAATCACGTCGATCGCCGGTGGCGGCCGGTGAGTTCGGGCGGCCGGCAGAACTGTGGAGAACGTCATGTCGCGTTGTCACGTGAAGAGATCAGCGGGGACCGGGCGGAGAGGGGCGTCGTCGTGATCGCCCAGTCCTCGCCGCCCCCGCGCCTGCTGCTCGTCCTCCCCGGCCCACCGCTCGTGCGCAAGGCCGTGCGGGCGGGGCTGGATCTGCGGGTCGTGCTCGACGGGGAGCGACGAGCCGAGGACGTGCCGCTGCCCGCCGACCGGGTGGTCCACGTGGACGCGGGGCGGGGGCCGGGGATCGCGGCGGTGGTCCGCGGGCTGGTCCGCGACCACGGCATCACCCACGTCCTCGACGGCGAGGGTTTCCCCCTGCGCGAGCCCCGTTCGGCGGCGTGGGCGGACGACGACCCCTTCGGACGCGAGCTGGTCCCGAACTGGCGTTCCGCGGTGGGGGAGTCGACCGTCGCGACGGTCGACGAGGTGCGCAAGGTGGTGGGCGACCTGGGGTGGCAGGCCGTCATCCGCACGGACCGGGACGAGGTGGTCGTCCGGTCGGACGAGGACACCGACGAGTGGGTGCGGGCGCACGAGCCGCACCGGGGCCCGTTCGTGGTCGAGAAGCTGTCCTCCGACCCCGAGGTCGTCGTCACCACGCTCACCGTCGACGGGATGCACCGGGTCGTCGGGATCACCGAGCGCGTCGAGGGCACCGGGACGAGGTCCTACGTGTACCCGGCGAGCCTGGTCGAATCCAGGATGGTGCGGGTCAGGGCCGCCGTCACGAGCATGCTCGACCTGATCGGCCACGAGTTCGGCCCCGCGCAGACGCGGGTCGCGCTGGTCGGTCCCGAGCCCCGCGTCCTGCGGTCGCGGCCGTGCTTCAGCGTCGACGGGGTGTCGGAGCTGATCGAGGTCGCCACCGGGTTCGACGTCCCGACCGAGCTGTTCCGGGCGTTGGCGGGCGCCCTCCTCCAGCCGCCGCGACCGCGGTGGTTCGCCGGGGCGCGGTTCTCCCCGGTTCCTGGCTCCCCCGAGGGGGGTCGGGAGTCGAGCGTGGTCGTGGAGGGGGTGTCGCCGGAGGTCGTCCGCACGCGTCTCGACGAAGCGGGAGCCTCGTCGAGCTGATCACCGCGTGTCCGTTTCGCACGAGTTCCCTTTTCGTTCCCGCGGGCGGGTACCGCACGCGGAACTCAGAGGAATCGCCTGCTCACAGGATTGGAGCCAAGCCGAACGACCAGTGCGAGGAGAGATCGACATGAGCGGAACGACGCGATCCGGTGGCCGGGTTGACACCTCCCGACAGGGTGTCCTCCGGAAGGTCTTGGGCACGGTGTCCCTGGCGGTGTTCGTCACGGCGGCCGCCGCGGGCTACCTGGGCACGACGCAGGAGATCCACGTTCCGCGGCACGACGTTCGCGCGGTGGCGGCGTCCGGGTTCGGCACGCTGTCGACGAGCCCGGATTCCGGGGAAGTGCCGGACTGCTGCTCGGAGGAGGGGCCGAGTTCCGCGGCCGGGGAGATGTCGTGATGCTCACCGGACGACGCCGTGGACCGCCTGCTGATGGCCGTGTGCCACGGGAATCCGGTGGATGACCCGATTTCGGGACAACGCTTACCGGCACGACCCCCGCATGACCAGACCGCCCTCACCCCGGTGTCGGAGGACGGCCGGTGCTGCGCGCCGAAGCCTGCCCGGTGCTGCGCCGGGAACGCCTGTGGGCCGCGGAAAATTTTGCCGGCTCCAGGGCGCGGTGTCCAGACCGCGGTCCCGGCGGTTGCCGGTCGGCACGCGCACCCGCTCGGGCACGTCGCGAACGAAAGGTCGAGCACGATGCCAAGCACGGTCACCCCGCCCGGCTCCGGCGGCCCGCCGCGTGCGGGGAACGGCAACGGCGCCGTTCCCCACGCCCGACCCGAGCCGCACCGCTCCGCGGACACCGCTGGGCGGGTGTTGTTCTCGCGCGTCGGGCTGACGCTCCCGACCGCCCTCACCTACGAGGGCTGGGCCAGGGCGGGCGTCCAGATCGCCCGGATCGCCGATTCGAGCGCGTGGTGCCTCGGCGACTGGCTGGTCCGCGGCCAGGAGCAGTACCGCGACCGCTACCGGCACGCCATCGACGAGGCCGGGCTGGACTACCAGACGCTGCGCAACTACGCGTGGATCGCCCGCAGGTTCGACTACTCCCGCAGGCGCGAGCAGCTCAGCTTCCAGCACCACGCCGAGGTGGCCGCGCTCCCCGACGACGAGCAGGACCGCTGGCTGGACGAGGCGGAGCTGAACCGCTGGTCCCGCAACCGGTTGCGCGAGGCCATCCGCCGGTCCCGCACCGGTTCCCGCGACCGCCGACCGGCCCAGGAGGTCGTGCTGCCCAGGGTGACCGCGCCGCAGGGCCAGGTCCGGTGGTGGCGGTCCGCGGCCGAGCAGGACGGTGTCGACTTCGAGAAGTGGATCCTGGTGGCGCTGGACAACGCGGCCCAGATGGCCCTCGGGCAGGGGCCGGACGGTGGCGGCGGCAGCGTGGAGCAGGACGACCCGGTGACGGGGTAGTGGGGGAGCGGGGCCGTCGTCGCTCAGGAGCGGGCCGCCGGTGGCACGCCCATGGCCGCGAAGCTCTCGTCGGCGCGCCGCAGGTGTTCCCGCGCCGCCTCGGTGTGCCCGAGGGCGTTCTCGGCCTCGCCGATGCCCGCCAGCGCGCGGGCCTCGGCGATGCGGTAGCCGATGGCCGCCGCCACCTCGCACGCGCTCTCGTGGTGGGTGAGGGCGTCCGAGTAGCGGCCCTGGGCCCGGCGCAGCCTGCCGACGATGTTGTCGATCTCCACCTGGCGGGTCGTGGTCCAGTGGCCGCGGTGGTTCCTCAGGGCCATGTCGGCGTAGTGGTTCGACAGGTCGTGCCTGCCGAGCCGGTGCAGGGCCAGCGCGGACAGGGCGAACACCAGGGCGGCGTTCCCCGCGGGCGCGCCGAACTCCTCGACCAGGGCCCTGGCGACGCCCAGGTGCGCGTCGGCCTTCTCGTAGGCGTGCATGCCGATGTGCGCCTGGGCCAGGCTCGCGCAGGCGATGATCTGCTGCCCGTGGATGTGGTGCTCGTCGTCCAGCGCCACCGCCCGGCTCGCGGCCTCCACGGCCTCGGGGTAGCGCCCCCACTCCTCGTACAGGGAGCTGAGGTTCACCAGCGACTCGGCCTCGGCCCTGGCCACCCCGAGCTCGCGCTTGATGCCGATCGACTCCTGGAGCATCGGCAGCGCCTCGTCGAACCGCCCGGTGTGCGCGGTGAGCAGCCCCAGCATCCCGATGCCCTTCGCGACGCCCCGCGTGTCCCCCAGTTCGCGGGCGATCTCCAGCGCCTCCGAGATGGCGGCGATCCCGGCCTCGAACCGGCCGAGCTTCCAGTTGGCCACGGCCGAGTTGGCCAGGCTCAGGTGCAGCAGCTCGCGGTCCCCGAGCCTGCGGGAGGACCGGACGGACAGTTCGGTGATCTCGGCGAACTCCGTGTACAGCCCGATGGCGTCGAGCTGGAAGACGACGTTGCGGGTGAGGTGGGCGGTGTGCCGGTCGAACCCCCGCTCGTGCGCCAGCACGGCGGCCGCCTCCAGCGTGGCCCGCTCCCGCGCCAGCCACACCCGCGCGTTCTTGTGGTCCAGCAGCTGCGGGGGAACGGGCGGCGGGTTCGCCAGCCCGGTGGGCAGGCGCACGCGGCCTGCGAAGAGGAGGTTGCACACGTGGTCGCTGGTGTGCACCAGGTAGTCGAGCAGGCTCTCCAGCGCGGTCGGCACGTCCGCCGCGTCGCCGTGGTCGGTGGAGTTCAGGGTCTGGCGCACGAAGCTGCGCACCAGGTCGTGGAACGCGTAGTAGCCGAACTCGTGCTGCTGCAACAGGTGCGCGTCGAGGAGGGTCTCCAGCGTCGTCTCCGCGGCCGACTCGGAACAGCCGAACAGCGCCGCAGCCGAGCTGACGTCGATGTCTCGGCCGGGGTGCAGCCCGAGCAGGCGGAAGGACGCCCGGTGGCGGGCGTCGAGGCCCTCGTAGGAGATCTTGAGCGTCAGCTCGACCCCGCGTTCGTCGGACCGCAGTTCGTCGAGCCGCCGCGACTCGTCGCTCATCCGGTCGACCAGGTACGCGATCGACCACCTCGGCCGGTTGGCCAGCCTGCTGAGCGCGATCCGGAGGGCGAGGGGCAGGTGGCCGCACAGCTCGACCAGGTCGGCCACGGCCTCCGGTTCGGCGGCGGCGCGCTGGTCGCTCAACACCGTGGCGGCCATGGCCGTGCTGTCCTCGCTGCTCATCGTGCCGAGCGAGATCCAGTGCGCCCCGTCGAGGTCGATCAGCCTGGTGCGGCTGGTGATCAGCACCAGGGAACGGGGGTTTGCGGGCAGGAGGGGGCGCACCTGCGCGACGTCGGAGACGTTGTCCAGCAACAGCAACACGCTCCGGTCGGCCACCGACGCCCGCCAGAACTCGACGCGCGCCGCGGGTTCGTCCGGCAGGTTCCCGGTCGGGACGCCCAGCATCCGCAGCAGCGCCTCCGCCGCCGCGGGCGCGGACATCGGCTGCTCGGCCGGGGTGAACCCGCGCAGGTCGAGGTAGAGCTGCGCGTCGGTGTACCGCTCGGCGACGCTGTAGGCGGTCCGCACCGCGAGCGACGTCTTGCCCGCCCCGCCCATCCCGTCGATCGCGAGGACGCGGGGGCCGCGGTTCGGCGGGGCGTCGATGAGCAGCCTGAGGATCTCCAACTCCTGCTTCCGCCCGATGAAGTCCGTCAGGTCGTTGGGCAGGGAACGGGTCTGCCGCGGCGGGTCCGGCTCGGGCAGCGGCCTCGGCGGGTGCCGTGCGGGCGCGGCGGGCGCGGGGACGACGAGATCGGGGTCGTTGCGCAGGATCCGCTCGTGCAGCGCGGTGAGGTCGGTGCCGGGGTCGATGCCCAGCTCGTCGGCCAGCAGCGAGCGCACCTGGCCGAACTCCTCCAGGGCGTCGGCCTGCCTGCCGGACCGGAACAGGGCGAGCATCAGCTGGCCGCGGAGCCGCTCGCGCAACGGGTGCGCGGCCACGAGCGCGCGCAGCTCGCCGACGAGTTCGGCGCTCTCGCCGCGGGCCAGGCGAAGGTTGATCAACTGCTCGACGGCCGCGGTCCGCCGTTCCAGCAACGCCGCGCCCGCACCCCTGATCAGCTGTCCGCCCTCGCCCGAGAGCACCTCGCCCCGCCACAGCGCGAGCGCCCGTTCGAGGTGGTCGGCCGCGGACTCCTCGTCCCGGTCGAGCATCGCGGTCCTCGCGCCGGCCAGGAAAGCGTTGAACTGAAGCAGATCCGCCTGGTCGGTGGTGAGAACCGCCCGGTAACCGGACGTCTCGGTGACCAGGACCCCGGAACCGCCGGGGATGAGCTGCCGCAGGCGCGCCACCGCCTTGCGCACCTGGTGCGTCGCCGTCGCGGGGGAGGAGTCCTCCCACACCGCGTCGACGAGCTGGGCGACGGACAGCACCTGACCGGCCTCCAGCACCAGCGACACCAGCACCCGCTCCTGGACGAGCCCTCCGAGCCGGACGCGTTCACCGCCGAACCAGCACTCCACCGACCCCAGGACGTTGATCCGGAGCCTGGAGTCCTGACTGCTGTCGGTGGGCATCCGCTTCACCACTGGCTTTCTGGACGGGGAACCACGTCCTGTCGACATCGGGCGCCAGGAACGCGACACGGCGCGCCTGGGAGGTGCTGCTGCCGGACAGGGGTCACTCGCAGTCTCCCAAGCACGGGCCCGCATTGCCACGTGGATGGCGCTTACTCGCCGCATTTCGACGCCGATCCTCCTGTCCCCGCCCCAGTTCTGCCGGTGGTTCTGCGTGTGGTCCTTCACCGGGCGCGGTGGGGGAGCGGTTGTGCGCGACCGACGCCCCGCACCCGTCCGGTTGGCGAAAGGGGTTGGCCGCCAACGGGATTCTTCCTCGGGTGTGTCGCGAGGTCGTGTCAGGTGTGTCGCGGTCCCGTGCACCGCGAGGACGTCCTGAGCCGGGTGCGCCACCGCGACGGTTCTCCGTCTCCAATGGAGACAGGGATGTGGAGTGCGTCCCAACTGGCACCGTCCCGGCGCGCCGATGGCCGGGGCGGAGCACTTGTCCGCCAGTGGGTCCAGCGGTGCGCGGCACCGCGAGGCGTGGACGTCGTGGTCGGGGTGCTGTCCCGTCGGGCGCGCAGTGGTCGTGGCGAGCCCTTCACCTCGATGCCCCCGCAGTGGCGGGGTGCTCGGGGAGCCGCCGTTCGTGCCGGGCCGGGACGTGTCCGGTGTCGTGGAGGAGGCCGGGTTCGGCGTCACGGCCCTGCGCGACGTGCGGCACGCCCTGGTTCCCGCGCGGCGGGCGGCTGCGCCGAGCACGTCACCGCCCCCGCGCGGCAGTTCGTCCGCGAGCCGTCGACCACCAGCCGCGAGCGGGCGGCGGCGCTGCCGCTCACCGCGTGGCGGTCCCTGGTGGACACCGCGCACGTGGGGCGGAGGCACCGGGTGCTGGTCCACGTCGTCTCGGGTGGGGTCGGTCGTCGGGCGGTCCAGGCCGTCGCGCCCGTGGCCCTGGCGGTGCAGGGGCTCCCGTTCCGGTCTGACCGCGGACGTCTGGTGCTCGCCGGGGGAGCACTGCTAGGTTCACAGGTAGAGTTACTAGTTCGTCTACCTGAGGAGCCAGGCATGGCCGAGACCCTGTACACCGCGACCGCCACCTCGACCGGCAGCGGTCGCGCGGGAGGGCGCGGGCGCACCGACGACGGGCTGCTCGACGTCACGCTGGCGCTCCCCGTGGAACTGGGCGGCCCCGGTGGGGCGACCAACCCCGAGCAGCTGCTGGCGGTGGGGTGGTCGTCGTGCTTCCACTCGGTGCTCAAGCTCGTCGCGGGACGGCGGAGGGTGCGGGTCGACGAGTCGTCGGTGGTGGCCGAGGTGAGCGTGCACCCCACCCCGGAGGGCGGCTTCGGGCTCGGCGCCGCGCTCCGCGTCCACCTCCCCGGTCTGGACCAGGCCACCGCCGACGACCTCGTCGCGGCGGCGCACGCGGGCTGCCCCTACTCCAACGCCACCCGCGGCAACGTCCCGGTGACGGTCGAGGCGGTCGCGGCCTGACCTCGACTCCACTGTGGAGGGACGGCTGACCGGTGCGGTCAGCGCCCTCCGCCGTGGATCACGCCGCGGCAGCCGCGCAGGAACGCGTCGGCCGTGCCGCTCGGCTCGCCGAGGTAACCGGCGATCATCGCGCCGTCGCGCAGCAGGAGGAGCGCTTCGGTGGCGGTGGCCTGGTCCGGCAGGCCCAGCGGGGCGAGCAGCCGGTCGTAGGTCTTCCGGTACCAGGCCCGGTGCGCGTCGACGACCCCGCGCACCGGGCTGTCGGGATCGGGGTACTCGGCGGCGGCGTTGAGGAAGGCGCAGCCGCGGAACCCCGGACCGCACACCGTCCTGCCGATCTCCTCGCCGATGAGCCGCAGCGCCGCGTCGACGTCGCCGTCGGCCCCGGCGACGGCCCGCTCGACGGCCTGGCGGTCGAGGGCGGCGCTGTGCTCCAGGTACGCCACGATCAGGTCGTCCTTGGTCCTGAAGTGGCGGTAGAACGTCACCTTCGTCGTGCCGACCCGCTCGATGATCCTGTCGGCGCTGACCGCTCGCAGGCCCTGCGCGTAGAACAGTTCGGTCGCGGCCGCGAGCAGCCGCTCTCGCATCGACGGGTTCACCGCCCCCACGATACGGATCGCGCCCGCCCGGCGATCACCGTCCGTCCCCGCCGAATGGAAGACCGAACGTTCTTTCGATAATATGGAGGCATGGTGCGCAGCACGTCAGAGGCCAGGCCGTCCGAGGCGCGAACCCGGTTGCTGACCACGGCGAGCGGGATCTTCTACGCCGAGGGCATCCACTCCGTCGGCGTCGACCGCATCCTCGCCGAGGCGCA
This sequence comes from Umezawaea sp., assembly GCF_057122925.1. Classification (NCBI taxonomy): domain Bacteria; kingdom Bacillati; phylum Actinomycetota; class Actinomycetes; order Pseudonocardiales; family Pseudonocardiaceae; genus Umezawaea; species Umezawaea sp. The sequence goes on from NZ_DBNGPQ010000094.1 coordinate 84,685, forward strand.
GGTGACGCGGGCCACCTTCTACCGGCACTTCCCCGGCAAGGAGGACCTCGTCCTCGCCTACCTTCACGAGGCCGACCAGGCCATCCGCGGCCAGGTGGGCGCTGCCGCCGCGAGCGGGCTGCCGCCGGTCGAGACCCTCGTGGCCGTCGGCGAGTCGATCGCGCAGGGCATCCGGTCGCCGGGTTTCCGCGGGTGCGCGTTCCTCAACGCCGCGGCGGAGTACTCCGACCCCGACCACCCGGTGCACCGGGCCGTCCTCGCCCACCGGCAGTGGTTCCTGGACACCGTCACGGAGCTGCTGGTCCTCGTCCGGGAGGAGTCGGCCGAGGCCGCCGCCCGGCACTTCGTCATGCTGCGCGACGGCGCCATGGCGTCCGGCTGCCTGTTCGACCCGGCGCTGGTCTGCGAGACCTTCCTGCGGGGCGTCGAAGGGCTCGTGCGGGCGCACGCCGCGTCCGACCCCGCCTGACCACGGGTTTCCCGAGCGCGGTGGACCCCTCCGTCCACCGCGGGACTCCGGCCGCGCGATCCTCGGTCCTCCGTGCTGCCCTCACTCTGAGATAGAACGTTCTGTCTTGACAACGTCGAACCCCCGTCGTAATACTGGGACGAGACAGAACGTTCGGTATCGCATCAGGTCGCCACGCCGTCGTCGGACGGCGCTCCTGTCGGTGCACACCTCGGAAAGGGACCACCGTGACCACCCTCGACACGCCCGCCACCACCGGACTCGCCCCGGCGCTGCGCCGGCTGTACTTCGTGCGGTTCGCGTTCGCCATCGTCTGGGCGGGCCTGCTGTTCGCCTTCGGATCGCAGCTCGGACCGCTCGGGATCGCCCTGCTCGTCCTCTACCCGCTGTTCGACGTCGGCGCGGCGGTCGTGGACGCGCGGTCGTCCCGCGCCACCGGATCGCCGCTCGGCCTGTACGTGAACATCGGGATCAGCCTGCTCGCCGCCGTCGGTCTCGCCGTCGCCGCCACGTCCGGTGTGCCCGCGGTCCTGCGCGTGTGGGGTGCCTGGGCGATCGTCTCCGGACTCGTCCAGCTGGCCGTGGGCGTCGGCCGTCGCGCGATGGGCGGCCAGTGGCCGATGATCCTCAGCGGCGGCATCTCCGTGCTGGCGGGGTCGTCGTTCATCGCGATGGCGGGCGCGGAGAACGCGGTGCTGACCACCGTGGCGGGCTACGCGGTCGTCGGCGGAATCTTCTTCCTCGTCTCCGCGCTGCGCCTCGGCCGCGCCACCGGGGAGAGCTGACGTGGGCGCCGCGACCTACGACGTCGTCGTCATCGGCGCGGGTCCCGTCGGCGAGAACGTGGCCGACCGGGTGGTGCGGGGCGGGCTGACCGCCGCCGTGGTCGAGCGCGAGCTGGTCGGCGGCGAGTGCTCCTACTGGGCCTGCATGCCCACCAAGGCGCTGCTGCGCGGCGGTGCGGCGCTGCGGGCCGCCCGGCAGGTGCCCGGCGCGCGCGAGGCGGTGACGGGGGAGCTGGACGTGGCTGCCGTGCTCCGCCGCCGCGACGCGTTCGCCTCGAACTGGCGGGACGACGGGCAGGTGTCCTGGCTGGAGCGGATCGGCGTTCCGCTGCACCGGGGGCACGGCCGGATCACCTCCGCCCGCGTGGTCGAGGTGACCGGCGAGGACGGGGCCACGACCACGGTGACCGCCCGGCACGCGGTCGTCGTCGCGACCGGGAGCGGCGCGCTGGTCCCGGACGTCGAGGGTCTGCGCGACGCGGCACCGTGGACCAGCAGGGAGGCCGCCGCCGCGAGGAGCGTTCCCGGCAGGCTCGCCGTCATCGGCGGCGGGGTGGTGGCGTCGGAGATGGCCACCGCGTTCAACGGGCTCGGGTCGTCGGTGACGGTGCTGGCCCGTGACGGCGTGCTGCCCCTCGCGGAGCCGTTCGTCGGTGAGGCGGTCGTGGAGTCGTTGCGGGACAGGGGTGTCTCGGTCCGCGTCGGCGCCGAGGCCCGGTCGGTGGAGCGCGCCGGCGACGGAACGGTGTCCATCACGCTCACCACCGGCGAGCAGGTGGAGGCCGATGAACTCCTGGTCGCGGTCGGCCGCACGCCGAACACCGCGGACATCGGCCTGGACGCCGTCGGACTGGAGCCGGGTTCCTGGCTCACCGTCGACGACACGCTGCGGGTCGTCGGTGCCGGTGGCGAACCGGTCGACGGCGGCAGGCTCTACGCCGCAGGCGACGTGAACCGGCGCGTCCTGCTGACCCACCAGGGCAAGTACCAGGCGCGGGCCGTGGGCGACGTGATCGTGGCGCGGGCCGGGGGAGGAGCGGTCGAGGACGGTCGGTGGGGCGGGCACGCGGCCACGGCCGACGAGCGCGCGGTGCCGCAGGTGGTGTTCACCGACCCGGAGGTCGCGTCGGTGGGCCTCACCGCGTCCGCCGCCGAGGCCGCCGGGCTGCGGATCCGGGTGGTGGACCACGACCTGGCCGCCGTCGCCGGGGCCTCCCTGCACGCCGAGGGGTACCGGGGGCACGCGCGGATGGTCGTCGACGAGGACCGGCGGGTGGTCGTCGGGTTCACGCTCGTCGGCCCGGACGTGGCCGAACTCCTGCACGCCGCGACGATCGCCGTCGTCGGTGAGGTTCCGCTGGACCGGTTGTGGCACGCGGTTCCCGCGTTCCCGACCGTGAGCGAGGTGTGGCTGCGGCTGCTGGAGGCCTACGGCCGCTGACCCGTGCGGACGGTCGGCGCGGGGGCGCGGTGCGGACCGAGCGGGCCGCACCCGGCGGTGCGGTGCCCGTCCCCGTCACCGGGTGAGGCGGGCCGCGCCCGGCGGTGCGGTGCCCGTCCCCGTCACCGGGTGGGGCGGGCCACCGCCCGGTGGAGCTGGGCGTCGTCCAGCGGCGCGCGGGGCAGGTCGTGCCGGTTGGTGGCGCGGAACCCGTCGAGCACCACGTGCAGGTGCCGCCGCCAGGCCTGCGACGCGACCCCGCTGGTGGCCTCGACGATCCTGCCGCTCGCCCGCAGCGGCACGACGACGTCGGCGCTGGTGACGTCGGGGCGCAGGGCGCCCGCTCGCTGGGCGTCGGAGAGGGCGCGTTCGGCGGGCAGGCAGGGGCGGTCGTGCAGCGCCTCGGTGCGCTCGTCGTCGGGGAGCGCCGCGCGCGATCCCTTCGAGCGAGGCCGTCACGCCCTGTTCGGCGAAGGCGGTGCGGGCGTGGCCGATGAGCAGTTCGCGGTTGAGGCGCGCGTCGCGGCGGGAGGGCGGCGGCGAGCGGTCTGCGGCCGACGTGGCGCGACCCCACCAACGGTGAGCGGAGCGCCGGGTCGACGGCGGTGTGGCGCCCGACCAGGGGTGGACCTCGCTGTCGAGGACCGAGCGGCCTTTCGACCGCTCGTGGTTTCCGGGTTCGGCGGCTCGATCATTGTTTCTCGTGAAATGGTCGTCTTCCTCCTGTCGGTTCGCTCGGGTCGAGGGGAGCGGTCGACCGCGGTGGAGTCGCGTCGGAGGTGATCGAGCAACTCGTGGTGGTGAGGGTTCGGTGGTGGGTCGTGCGCCGTCGCGGGTGTTCGTTGCGGCGGTGTTGTGCACGTTTTTCCACGGTGACTTTCCGCGGTTCGAGTTCGTTAATTTTCGCGGTGGGAGTGAATCGGGTAATCGCAGTTGAAAGGCGTGCAAAGAGGCCTCACGAGGTGTTCTTCAATGCTGCTGGTCCTTCTGGGTGAACCTGTAGGGGGGTGTAGCGGAGCCCTGTTCTCGTCGCTACGTTGGGTTTCAGGACCTGCTGGGGAGCGACTCTGGGGAGTCATGGTCATGACACGCTTTTCACCGCACTGTCGGCCGGGTTCATTCGCGCTTCCGCTATTCGACGCAGATTTGGCGTGACAAGCGTCTGAGTTCAATACCTCTTTTCCCGCTGGGTTCCGCGCCGGTGTGGTTTCGCCGGTGCGGTTGTGTGGAGCGATCGAAATCGAGAGGAGGAGTGCTATGACGAACGAGGAGTTCATCGGTTCCCGCGAGGCGGGCGAGGCGGCGACCAAGTGGTGACAGCCGCCCAGTGAGTGACAACGGGCGTCGGGTGGCGACCGCAACGCCACCCGACGCTCTCACCAGCCAGAGTAGGGGAATTCACGTGTTCGGTGAACTGGTTGAGCCGGTGGCCCTGTCGACCCTCGACGACCAGGCGTACGCGGATCGGTTGAGGGGGCTGGAGGAGGCCGTCGACCGGAGCGCCGATTCCGACCCGCTGGTCCGGTACCTGTGCGACCTGACCGCGGGTCACCCCGACTGGAACGTGCGCCGCATCGCGGTCGAGGCGCTCGCCGCCCGGTTCACCGGGTCCGCCGAGGCCAGGGAGGCGATCAGCGAAGCCACGCACGACGACGTCGACTGGGTCGCGTTCACCGCGATCAAGTCGGCCGGTGAGCACCGCATCCCGGAAGCGGTCGAGCACATGATCAGGATCTCCGGGTGGCCCAGCAACTTCAGCAAGCCCGCGTACGCGCGCAAGCCGGTCGGCTGCGGCGCGGCGTTCACCAAGAGGGCGCTGTGGGACTTCTTCGGCACCCGCGACCCGGACCGGTTGCGGCGCTTGGAGGACGAGCACTTCGCCGACAAGCACGCCGCGGTGCGCGCAGCGCGACGGGAACCCGACCTGCGCGACGCCGTCCTGGTACCGGGCGGTCCCTTCATCGCCGGGGCCAACGTGCAGGAGATCGGTCCGTTCCAGATGGACAACACCGACAACCCGCTGCGGGTGGTCGAGGTCGAGTCGTTCCACATCGACCGCACCGCGGTCACCAACGCGCGGTACGCCGAGTTCCTCGCCGACGCCAGGGGCGGCGCCGAGTTCGCCCACCCCGACGAGCCACCCGGCAAGGACTACACACCCGCGCACTGGCGTGATCCGCGCTTCAACGAACCGACGCTGCCGGTGGTCGGCGTCGACTGGTACGACGCGTACGCGTTCGCCCGCTGGGCGGGCGGCAGGCTGCCGTCGGAGGACGAGTGGGAGAAGGCGGCCAGGGGCACCGACGCCCGCGTGTACCCGTGGGGCGACGAGTGGGACCGGGCGAAGGCGCAGTGCGTCCTGTCCGCGTACGAGCACGACGAGCTGCGCGACCTGGCGGAACTGGAGGAACTGCTCGTGCGCACCACCACGACCTGGCCGAAGCGGCCGGTGCTGCCCGCGGACTCGCTGCCCGCCGGGGCGAGCCCCCACGGTGCCCTGAACATGGCGGGCAACGTCTGGGAGATCACCAGGACGAACTTCTTCTCCAAGTCCGACATGGCGCCGTTCTTCCAGGGCCGCAAGGGATCGACGTTCATGAACCGGCCCGAGGCCTTCCACGTGCTGCGGGGCGGTACGTGGACCTCTCCACCGGTCTGCCTCACGACCTTCTACCGCGGCAAGGACCTGCTCACCGACCGGCACAACGAGGTCGGCTTCCGCTGCGTGTACGAGGTGGCGAGGTGACCGTCAACCGGGACATCAGGGCACGCAGGGTCCACTTCAGGCGGGAGAACGGGGTCTTCGGGCCGTTCGACGGCGCCCAGTTCGACGTGGAGCGGTTCCTCGCCCGCCCGCTGGTCGGCCGCATCGCGCTCAACGGGCCGGTGATCCGACCGTTCTGGTACATCTGGGAGGACCAGGCCTTCTGGAAGCTCACGGGGGCCTGGTCCGTCCTGGAGCAGCGACTGGCGGTCGACCCGGAGTTCGAACTGGTCATCGACACCTGTGACTACGACACGGGCGAGACCCGGCAGGTCATCGCGCACGGCAAGGCCTCGGTGGTCGACTTCGACGTGCCGCGCGGCAGGCGCATCCTCACGCGCTACGCGGGCCCGCACGAGGACGACTGGGACCCGCGCTTCCAGCTCCGCCCCGACCCGTCGGCGTTCGGCACCAAGCTGTGCAGGATGGTTCCCGACGACATCTGGACGGTGGAGCTGAGCTACCGCCCGGCGTGGCCCGATCGCCCCCGAGAGCGGTAGGCCGGGGAGATGCCGCCGCTGTCGAACGCGCTGCTCTTCACCGCCGCCACCGTCGCGCTGCTCCTGATGCCGGGCCCCGCCGTGGTCTACATCGTGACGAGGAGCGTCGCCCAGGGCCGCACCGCGGGCCTCGTGTCGGTGCTCGGCATCCACGTGGGGACCCTGTTCTACGTGGTCGCCACCGCGTTGGGCCTCTCCGCCCTGCTCTCCGCCTCGTCGACGGCCTTCCACGTCATCAAGTACCTGGGCGCGGCCTACCTCATCTGGCTGGGGATCGAGAAGCTCCGGCTCAGCAGGGACACTGCCGCGAGCACGGGCGAGCCACCGCCGTCCTCGATGAACCGGATCTTCGGCCAGGGTGTGGTCGTAGCGCTGCTCAACCCCAAGACCATGATCTTCTTCGCCGCGTTCCTGCCCCAGTTCCTCGATCCGGCCCGCGGTTCGCTGGGAACGCAGATAGCGTTCTTCTGCGCACTGTTCGTCGCGCTGGGAGTCCTCAGCGACGGCACGTACGCGGTGCTGGCCAGCGCGCTGGCGGGCAAGATCCGCAGGACCGCGCGCCGCCGTCGCACGCTGGAGGTCTCCAGCGGCGTCGTCTACGTGCTCCTCGGCGTCTTCGCGGGCACCCTGTCCGAGGCCTGAGCTCAACCGGCTCCACCGCCGCCGTGGTGGAGCCGGTGGTGCTGGGCGAGCAGGTCGCGGCCGTGGTCGTCGCCGTTGGGCGAGCGGACGATGGTGTGGACGTGGAACCGGGCGGGTTCGGGGTTGGTCTCGACGCGCGGCGACCGTCCCAGTGGGAACTCGCCCTCGCGGTCGGGGTCGGGGGTGCGGTGGAACGCCAGGGCCACCTCGGGATCGCGTCCGTCCACAGGCGCCACTCCCCGGCGGTGCCCCGACCACCCTCCGGCGGGGAGCGAGACCGTCCAGGTAGGACAGTGCCGCCGCGCTCTCGACCTGCACCACGAGCCGGACCTCCTCGTCACCGGACCGCGGGTGGTCGCCGAGCGCCGCCAGACCTCACCGGCCCGCCCGCTCGACCACCCCGTCGTGCGAGGTCGGGCTGGTCCAGCCCGACCTCGACGAACTCGAACCGGTCCTGCCGCCCGCGGGCCGGGGCCGCCGTCAGCCGAAGCTGGGTGCGCCGATGAGCCGCCACCGGTTCTCCAGGTGGTTGACCCCACCCGCGGGACGGCCCTGCGGCGGGACGCGCACGGAGTCGGGGTTGTCGGCGGTGCGCAGGATGTGCTGCTGGACGTGGCGGAGTTCTTCGCCGGGTTCGCTGCCGAGTTGTTCGACGAGCATCTTGCGGATGGTCAGGAAGGCGGCGAGGGCGTCGGATTGGCGGC
>NZ_DBNGPQ010000095.1:0-27151 GCF_057122925.1 Umezawaea sp.
CCGTCGCCAGATCACGACCGTGCCCGTACCGCACCCAGCTCAACGACGTGTCCGTCAGCAGCGGATCCGTCTTCAGCACCGCACCCGCACCCGCACCACCCAGCGCGATCAGCGAGACGCCCAGCACCCCGAGCAGGATCGTCCGGACGGGGATGCCGGTCGGCTCGGGAGGCGTGCTGACAGCAGCACCCGGTGCGAGGGGCACCGCGCTGGTACGGGGGAGGGACGGGGTCGACGCCATCGCCGGTCATCATCACACACGGACGGCTCGCACCTCCGCGTGAACGGGAAAACCGCGTCAGACGACCGCGGGCTTCGGCCGTCGGGCCACGGCCAGCGCCACGACGACCGCGAGGCCGAACCAGACGTAGGCGTTGCCGATCACCTGCTGCCACCACGCCCAGTTCCGCTCGACGTCGTTGTCGTTGGGGAACAGCCAGTGCGTGCCGATCAGGAAGATGAGGACGCCGGGCACGGCGAACCACCAGAACCCCTTGGCGCGGCGCAGGGCGGGCAGCGCGAACAGCGTGAGCGCCGGGGCGATCCAGATCCAGTGGTGCCCCCACGACACCGGCGACACGAGCAGACCGGCGACCGCGACGACCAGGAACGCGGCCACGTCGTCGTTCGCGGCGCGCGCCTTCGCGGCGGCGACCACGGCGAGGACGACGACCACCAGGCTCAGCAGCACCCAGACCGCGACCTGCGGCGTGCCGTCGAGGCCCAGCCGGGCCACGAGCCCGCGCAGCGACTGGTTGGCCGTGTAGGTCAGCCTGCCGACGCGGCCGGGGTCGAGCAGCGCGTGGAACCAGAACTGGCGGGCGTCGGTGGGCATGATCGCGAAGCCGATGGCGCCGAACAGCAGGAACGACACGAACGCCGTGATCGCGGGCCGCCACTGCTTGGCGGCGATGAAGAACAGCACGAACACCGCGGGCGTCAGCTTGATGGCGGCGGCCAGGCCGATGAGCGTGCCGCGCGGGAGGCGGGTGCGCGCGAGCAGGCAGTCCAGCAGCACGAGGACGGCCAGCAGCAGGTTGATCTGGCCGAACGCCAGCGTCTCGCGCACCGGGTCGAAGACCGAGCTGACGGCGGCGGCGCCGAGACCGTAGCGGACGGCCAGCGGACCACGCCCGCACACGCGGACCGCGGCGATCAGGCAGATCGAGGTGAGCGCGACGAGGTTCAGCAGCGCGATGGTGAAGATGGCCGCGGGCAGCGGCACGGCCGCCAGCGGGCTGAACAGGACCACCGCGATGGGCGGGTAGGTGAACGGCAGGTCGGGGCCGCCCATCGACGACCCGAAGTGGTCGATGTAGATCGGCAGGCCTTCGAGCCACGCTCCCCCGCCGTTGCGGTAGACGCGCAGGTCGAGCGACCAGTCGAACGGGCGCGTCATCACGTGGACGAGCGTCCCGACCATCACCACCAGCCACGCGGCGGCGACCGCGAGCGTCGGTTTGTCCGACCGGACCGCGTACCCGGCATCCGCGACCATCGAACAACCACCCCCGCACGTCGAGCGCCCCGAACGGCGCGGGCCCGATGGTAGTCAGCACGCGATGAGGGCCAACTCACGACCTTCGACTAGTGCCGGACCTCGCACGTTTACGTAGTGTGGTGACTTGTGCGCGGACAGTGGAAGTTGACGGCCAATCTTCCCGATTGGGCGCACAAAGGCGCACGCACAGGATACTCTGTGCGCATGAGTCCTGCGCTGGAGACGGTGCTGGCCAAGGCCGGCCTACAGGTCACGCCCACCGAATTCCTCACCCTGGTCGAAGAGGCCGCCAAGCGGCTCGCTCCTCCTCACCCGGAGCCTGCGAGCTACTTCACGCCGGACCAGCGGGAGGTGCTGACGGAGGTGGGTCTCGACCTCGGTCCGCTCACCGCGGCGGACGCACAACCCAGAGCGCGCACGGTCGTCGCGCTCGCCGTGCTGCGCGACTCCGCGCTCACCGTCGCCGAGGCGGCCCACCAGTTGCAGGTCGACACCAGCCGCATCCGCCACCGCTTGGGCGTGGGCAGGCTCGTCGGGTGGAAGGACAAGGGCAGCTGGCGCCTCCCCGCGTGGCAGTTCGCGGGCACCGGCGTGCTCCCCGGCCTGGAGACGGTGCTGGCCACCGTGGCCCAGGACCAGCCCGCCCTGGTCGTGGCCGCCTTCATGACCACCGCGCAGGAGGACCTGCTGGTGGACGGCACCCCGACCACTCCGCGCGAATGGCTGCTGGCAGGCGGCGACCCACGTCGCGTGGCAGACCTGGCGGGAATGCTCGGCACCCCCGTCTGACCCACGTCCCCTAGCCACCTGGATCCGCATGTCACGGCTCCCCCAGCCGCCCGCTCCCGCCGTGCTTCAGGCAATACTGCGCCGAACGGAAGACGTGGTGGCGGTGCACCGGGCAACCCGCTTGGTGCGCGTCTTCACCGCAAAGGGACAACACCCCCAACGGTGGAACACGTTCCGCTACACGGGCCCCCTGCCCCACGCGCGCTTCGACACACAACCACCAACCCCGGACGGAGCACCGGCGGTAGCGCAAGAACACGGAGTCCTGTACTTCGGCCTCACCGTGAGAACGAGCATCGCAGAAGTCTTCCAAGCGACATCGGTGGTGGACAGAAGAACCAGAAGCCCTTTTCTGGTATCGCTGAGACCAAGAAGAACACTGCGACTGCTGGACCTCACCGGCCTGTGGCCAACCAGGGTAGGCGCCTCACAAGAATTGAGCAGCGGCCCAAAACACCTGACACAGGCCTGGGCGAGAGCGATCAGAGCAGCACACCCGGAACTGGACGGCCTCTGGTACAGATCATCGATGGACTCCGGCGACCCAGCGGTCTGCCTGTGGGACCCACCAGGAGCAACCTGCCTACCAGCATCACCGGACGTACTACTACCACTGGACCACCCAGGCCTGGACCTACCACTGGCCAGGGTGTGCGAAGAACTCAACTACACGCTACTTGGGTAAAACCACTCAAACCAACAAAGGCGACACAGGGCTTTCCCTAGAGCAAGGCCGATTTTACTCGGGGGATTTGACCCTTGCACCAGTAGATCGGGCAGGTTGACACCACCTGCCCTTGAGCCCGATCAAAGGGTCAAATCGAGGGGTCCCCTAGTCACATCGGCCGCCCCAGCCGGGACTCGCAGTTGCCCTATCCGGTGGAACTAGCAGTTACCCGTTCCCGCCAACCCCACACGCTCAACTACGCCGAACAGCAGCGGCAGAGCGCCGCCGGGGCGCCGACAGGAACCGCGCGTACCTCACCTCAGGCAGTTCCTGGTCCCCGAGTTCGTACCGGTGCACCACACCGTCGTGCCGCCACCCGTGGGCCTCGTAGAACTCCCGACTGGGCGCGTTCTCCTGGAACACCCACAGCACCGCGTACCGGAACCGGTGCTCGATCAGGTGCCGAACGGCGGCCTCGTGCACCTCGTGCCCGGCCCCGGTCCCCTTGAACCGCGGATCCGCGTAGATGGCGGTCATCTCCCCGGTGTGCAGGTCGGGGTGGGCGTCGCCCACCTCCCGCACGGCGTCCACGGCGCAGTAGGCCCCGATCGCCCCGTCGTCGGACACGGACACGAACACCGCCGAGGGCTCGGGCAGCGCCAGCACGCGCGTCCACCCCGGCAACCTGCTCTCGGGCAGCATCCGGTCCAGGACGGGATCGGCGACGATGCCCCGGTACGCGTGCTGCCAGGCGGCCACGTTGATCCTGGCGATCTCCGTGGCGTCCTCCGGGCGCGCCGTCCGGACGGTCCACTGCATGGAGGCAGCGTGCCGCACGAACGCCGCCACCGCTAGACATTGAGATATCCCGCCCACCGCTCAGGACGGAAACCCCCGAAAGTCGCACGTCCGGGTGGACCGCTCACCCCAGGTGCCTGGACCACCACTCCAGCACCGCGTCGAAGCGCTGACGGCGGTGCCTCGGCTTGCCGGAGCGGGTCAGCTCGTGGCCCTCACCGGGGAAGATCAGCATTTCCGCGTCGACGCCGTTGCGGCGCAGGGCCACGAACATGCGCTGCGCCTGCTCCAGCGGACAGCGCCAGTCGTGCTCCGAGTGGACCACCGCGAACGGCATGGTGATCTTCTCGGCGTAGGTCAGCGGGCTCATCGCGTGCTGCGTCGCCGGGTCGGCGCCGCAGTAGGCGTCGGCGAAGAACCAGCCGATGTCCGACGAGCCGCCGAAGGAGTCCCACGCGTTGACCGCGCGCTCGCTCCACGCGGCGCGGAAGCGCTCGCCGTGGTGCGCGGCCAGCCAACTGGTCATGAAGCCGCCGTAGGAGCCACCCATGACGCCCACCCGGTCGGCGTCTAGTTCGGGGCGTTCCAGCGCGGCGTCGAGGACGGCGAGGACGTCGTCCACGTCGACCGTGCCGAACGCGCCGACGACGGCCTGCCCGTGCTCCTGGCCGTAGCCCGCGGAGCCGCGCGGGTTCGGCAGGACGACCGCGTAGCCCGCGCTCGCGTAGACCTGCGCCTCGTCGAAGAAGCCCTGGCCGTGGTACATGAACGGGCCGCCGTGGACGGCGAGCAGGACCGGGTGCGGTCCTTCGCCGTCGGGGAGGACGAGGAAGCCGTGCGCCGGGTGGCCGTCGGAGGCGGTGCCGGTCAGCTCGACCGAGCGGCGCACGCCGGTCGCGCGCACCGGGGCGGCGAAGTCGGTGAGCACGCCGGTGCCGACGAGCTCGACCTCACCGGGGTTGTCCGAAGTGGACACGACGGCGGCGATGGAGTCGCCGTGGACGCTGAACGCCTTGACCTCGCCGCCCTGTCCGGCGAGCACCTCCAGGTCGGCGAGCACGGCACCGGACGCGTCCAGCGGCACGCGGCGCAGTTCGACGGCACCGCGGTTGCGGACGGCGACGACGACACCGGACTCGGTGGGGACGGGGGCGCCCGCCGCGCGCTCGCAGTCGACGGTCTCGACGTCGGTGAGCCTGCGAGGGCCCGACCCGGTGACCGCCCAGAGGCCCGCGTTGCGCGCGACGGAGTGGATGCCGGTGAACTCGCCGCCGTAGAAGTAGAGGGTGCCGTCCGGGCCGTAGGCGGGGAGCGCGGCGCTGCCCTCGGTGCGGACCAGCAGTTCGGGCTCGCCGCCGTCGGCCGCCACGGAGAACAGGTCGCTGTGCAGCGACTCCGGCGTGCCGAAGTCGCGGTCGGCGACGAACACGAGGCGGGTGCCGTCCGGGGTCCACGCGGGCTCGGCGACGGCGAACGCGCCGTCGGTCAGCTCGACCGGCTCCGCCTCGGGGTCGAGGGCGTCCAGGACGTGCAGCCTCAGCTCGCGGTCGCCGAGGAAGCCGACGTCGTCGACGCGGTAGTCGAGCCGGGTGATGCGGCGCGGCGCCTCGGCGTCCGGGGTCGGGGCGTCCTCGCCCTCGACGGCGGACGTGCCGTAGCGGCCGGCTTCGGGGATGCGCGCGGTGAACGCGATCCGCCGCGAGTCCGGGGCCCACACGGGCACGCCCGCGCCCAGCGGCAGGTCGGTGACGCGGCGCGGTTCGCCGCCCTCGGTGGGCAGCACGTGCACCTGGGGCGCGGCGGCCTTGCCGGTGCCGGAGCTGCGGAGGAACGCCACCCAGCGGCCGTCCGGCGACACGCGGGGGGCGAAGTCGCGGTCCCCCCACGTCCAGCGCACGGGGTCGCCGCCGTCGAGCGGGACGCGGTGCAGGCCGCCCCGGTAGGCGTTCGCGGCCAGGTCAGGGCTCGTCACGGTGACCAGGAGCAGGTCGCCGTGCAGCGCGAGCGGGCCGGGCACGGACAGCAGTTTCAGGTCATCGGGGCGCACGATGGAGCACGTTACCCCACTATTCTTAGCAAGGCTCACGAGATTTATTGACGATCACACAGGATTGCGGTGCCATGACTCGGATCGTGTTCGCAGGTGGCAAGGTGTTCGACGGCTCCGGCGCGTCCGCGCAGCCCGGTGACGTGGTGGTCGAGGGCGACCGGGTCGTGGAGGTCGGCACGGGACTGGACGGCGACGAGGTCGTGGACGCGACCGGCCACACCGTCCTGCCCGGTCTCTTCGACTGCCACACGCACTTCATGTTCAGCGACATCGACACGGTCAAGGCGCTGAACACCCCGTTCTCGCTGCCGTTCTACCAGGCCATCGGCAACATGCGCGCGACGCTGGAGTGCGGCATCACGTCCGTGCGCGACGCGCTGGGCTCCGACCTGGGTGTGGCGACCGCCGTGCGCACCGGCCTGGTCGCCGGACCGAGGATGCAGATCGCCATCAGCATGGTCTCGCAGACCGGCGGGCACGGTGACGACTGGATGCCGTGCGGCGTCCACGGCTCGGTGACGCACCCCGGCGCGCCGCACGGCGTCGGCGACGGCCCGGAGGAGCTGCGGCGGATCGTCCGCGAACTCGTGCGCGCGGGCGCCGACGTCATCAAGATCGCGACCAGCGGCGGTGTGCTGTCCCCGCGCTCGAACCCGCGGCTCGGCCAGTTCCGCGACGAGGAGGTCGCGATGGTCGTCGCCGAGGCGGCCGCGGCGGGCATCTTCGTCATGTCGCACGCCCAGGCCACCGACGGCATCAAGGTCGCCGCGCGCAACGGCGTCCGCTCGGTCGAGCACGGCGTGTTCCTCGACCAGGAGGCGGTCGAGCTGATGCTGGAGCACGGCACGTGGCTGGTGCCGACGCTGACCGCGCCGCGGGCGGTGCTCAAGCAGATCGCCGACGGGATGGCGGTGTCCGACCAGATCCGCGACAAGGCGATCAGCGTGGCCGCGCGGCACGACGAGTCGATGCGGATGGCCGTCGAGGCGGGCGTGAAGATCGCGATGGGCTCGGACTCCGGCGTCGGCCCGCACGGCGACAACCTGGAGGAGCTGCCGCTGATGGTCGCGTGTGGACTCACCCCGGCGCAGGCGCTGCACGCCGCGACCCGGTCCGCCGCGCGACTGCTCGGTGTGGACGGTGAGCTGGGCACGCTGGAACCCGGCAAGAGGGCGGACGTGGTGCTGGTGCGCGGTGACGCGGAGGAGCTGGCCGCCCGCAGCGGCGCGGAGTTCCGCCGGGCCGTCAGCGGCGTGTGGATGGACGGCGCGCGGGTCGTGTGAAGCGGGGAACCGTGGGTGTTCCGGGGATCCCCTGAACACCCACGGCTCCTCGGGGCGTCAGAGCGAGGAGCCCACGTGCTTCGCGGCCTCGGGGTGGCGCTTCACCTTGATGAGGCTGGCGATCGTGGTGATGGCCAGCACTCCGACGATCACGCCGAGCGAGAGTTCGATGCCGATCGTCGGCACCGGCAGGCCCTCGCCGTCGTTGATGAACGAGAACGTGTTGGTGTGCAGGGCTTCCAGGATCAGCTTCACGCCGATGAACCCGAGGATGACCGACAGGCCGACCGACAGGTACACGAGCTTGCTGAGCAGGCCGCCGAGCAGGAAGTACAGCTGCCGCAGGCCCATCAGGGCGAAGGCGTTGGCGGCGAAGACGAGGAACGGCTCCTTGGTGAGGCCGAAGATCGCCGGGATCGAGTCGAGGGCGAACAGCAGGTCGGTGGTGCCGATCGCGACGATCACGATGAACATCGGGGTCACGAAGCGCTTGCCGTCGATGCGGATGAACGACTTGGACTCGTGGTACTCGTCGGTGACCGGGAAGACCTTCCGCACCAGGCGCAGCGCGGTGTTCTCCTTGAAGTCCTCCTCCTCCTCGTCGTGGTTCGTCCTCGCCAGGTTGTAGGCGGTGTAGATGAGGAACGCGCCGAAGATGTAGAAGACCCAGCTGAACTGCGCGATGACCGCCGCGCCGACCGCGATGAAGATGCCGCGCATCACCAGGGCCATCAGGATGCCGATCAGCAGGACCCGGTGCTGGTGGATCGACGGCACCTTGAACGTGGTCATGATGATCAGGAAGATGAAGAGGTTGTCGACGCTCAGCGAGTACTCGGTGATGTACCCGGCGAAGAACTCCGTGGCGGGCTGACTTCCCGCGAAGATCCAGAGCCCGGCTCCGAAGGCGATGGCCACGGCGACGTAGAACGCCACCCAGCGACCCGCTTCGCCGATGGTGACCTCGTGCGGTTTGCGGTCGACGATCACGAGGTCAACCGCCAGGAGGACGAGGAGACCGGCGATCGTGGCGATCCACAGCCACGCGGGAACTACCATTATTCCAAACCTCCGGACAGGCGCACGCCAATGCCCGGAGGTCTCCTCCACCAGGCGTTCGTGCTGCCCGGCCAACGGCACCGGGTGCTCTTCAGGTCGAGCACCGTGCTGACGACACCGCTGCGTTGGGAGTACTCCCCTCCACGCTCGTCCTGAAGTGTGTCCCACCAGGGGCACCCCGCGCCACCCGGGGTGACCAGACGCACCCGTTGCGCCCGATTTCACCCGAACGACGACCTGCTTCTTCCACCAGCCGAAATGACGGGGGATGCTGAGACACCCGCCCCACACCTTCAGCCCGTTCTCAGCAAACCTCCAATAAGGTCAACAACGTGTCCCACCTCTCCCGCCTCCGCGGCAGGTGGTCTCTCCCCATCGCGATCCTGGTGCTCGTCCTCATCGGCGGCACCGTGTTCTGGACGCGATCGGAAGACGCCCCTCCGCCGGTGAGCACCCGTGACGCGGTGATCGACGTTCCGGAAAGTCCGGGTAGCTCCCAGACGATCCAGATCGACACCACGCTGTACCTGCCCGCCCAGACGCCCGCGCCCGCCGTCCTGCTCCCGCACGGTTTCGGCGGCAGCAAGGCCAGCGTGTCCGCCCAGGCCACCGAACTGGCCCAGCGCGGGTTCGTCGTACTGGCCTACTCCGCGCGCGGCTTCGGCCGCAGCCAAGGCAAGATCGCGCTCAACTCCCTCGACTACGAGGTCAAGGACGCCCAGAAGCTGCTCGACTGGCTGGCCACCCGCGAGGAGGTGCAGACCGACGGCCCCGGCGACCCCAAGGTCGGCGTGACCGGCGGCTCCTACGGCGGCTCGCTGTCGCTGATGCTCGCCGGTGTCGACGAGCGCGTGGACACGCTCGCGCCGGTCATCACCTACAACGACCTGTCGCAGGCCCTGCTGCCGAACTCCGGCGCCGCGCAGACGCCCTCCGGGACGACACCCGCCGCCGGTTCCTTCGGTGACGACGGCGTGTTCAAGCGGTCGTGGGCGGGCATCTTCTTCTCCGCGGGCCTGTCCGGCGCCGACGGCACCAACCCCGGTCGCGAGGCTCCCGAGCCCGGCCAGGAGGACGACGACCCTGTCGGCAACGCCGCCTCGGCGGCGGGCTCCGTGGCCGCGCAGGGCCGCCAGCCCGGCTCGGCCACCCCGCAGGCCCCGGACGCGTGCGGCCGCTTCACCCCCGAGGTGTGCGCCGCCTACACGGAGGTCGCCACCACGGGCAAGGCGAGCCCCACCACGCTGAAGCTGCTGCGCGACGTCTCCCCCGTGTCCGTCACGGGGAACATCACGCAGCCGACCCTGATCGTGCAGGGCGAGCAGGACACCCTGTTCGGCCTCGACCAGGCCGACGCGAACGCGCGCCAGATCAGCGCGGCGGGCGGCAAGGTCAAGGTCGTCTGGTACGCGGGCGGCCACGACGGCGGCAGCCCCGGCGCGTCGCTGCGCGGCCAGATCGCCGACTGGATGGCGTTCCACCTCCAGGGCAAGGGCACCGACCCCGGCACCGGCTTCGAGTACGCGGTGCAGGGCGCGTTCCGCACCAACGGCACCTCGTCGCTGCGGACGGTGACCACCGACGGCTACCCCGGTCTCACCGGTGGCGGCGAGACCCAGCGGACCGCGCTGCCCCTGGAGGGCCGCGAGCAGGTCGTGGTCAACCCCGCGGGCGGCAACCCGGCCGCGGTGAGCAGCCTGCCGGGCTTCGGCGCGGTGCTCAGCGGCTCGAACTCGCTGTCGAGCAGGCTGTCGATCGACCTGCCGGGCCAGGCGGCCGTGTTCAGCTCCGAGCAGCTCACCTCGCAGGTGCTGGTCGCGGGCTCCCCCACGGTGAAGCTGAAGGTCGCGGGAGTGCCCGGCCAGCCGGTGCCCCCCGAGGGCGCCGTCCTGTTCGTGAAGTTCTACGACGCCGACGCGAACGGCAACCGGACGCTGCCCGGCGCGGCCGTGGCACCGGTCCGGATCGCGTCGCTGCCCGCCGACGGCAGCCCCGTCGAGGTGTCGGTGTCGCTCGCGGGCTTCGTGCGGCCGGTCGAGAGCAACCACCGCGTGCAGCTGGTCGTGGCGACCACGGACCAGTCGTACGCGAACAGCGAGACGCCCGCCGCGTACCGGATCTCGTTGGCGGACAACAACATCCAGCTTCCGGTGGTGCCGGGGGCCAACGTGGTGGCGGCGACGTCGACCACCGCCCTGTGGGGCATCGGCATCGTGCTGCTGGCGTTCGTCGCGGTCGGCGTCGTGGCCGCGTTCCGGCGCAGGCTCGCCGCGGACGTCGACCCCGACCTGCTCACCGTGCCGCTGGTCATCGAGAACCTGACCAAGTCCTACCCCGGCAAGCTCACCGCCGTGAAGGACCTGTCCTTCCGGGTCGAGCACGGCCAGGTGCTGGGCCTGCTCGGGCCGAACGGCGCGGGCAAGACCACCACGCTGCGGATGCTGATGGGCCTGATCCACCCGACCGAGGGCGGCATCAGGGTGTTCGGCCACAAGGTGACCCCCGGCGCGCCCGTGCTGTCGCGCATCGGGTCGTTCGTCGAGGGCGCGGGCTTCCTGCCGCACCTGTCCGGCACCGCGAACCTGCACCTGTACTGGGCGGCCACCGGCCGACCGGTCGAGCAGGCGCACTTCGAGGAGGCCCTGGAGATCGCGGGCCTCGGCAACGCCGTGAACCGCAAGGTCCGCACGTACAGCCAGGGCATGCGGCAGCGGCTGGCCATCGCCCAGGCGATGCTCGGCCTGCCGGACCTGCTCGTGCTGGACGAGCCGACCAACGGTCTCGACCCGCCCCAGATCCACCAGATGCGCGACGTGCTGCGCCGCTACGCGGCGGCGGGCCGGACGGTGCTGGTCTCCAGCCACCTGCTGGCCGAGGTCGAGCAGACCTGCTCGCACGTCGTGGTGATGCACAAGGGCCAGCTCGTGGCCGCCGGACTGGTCGAGGACATCGCGCAGGGCGGTGGCGAGGCCACGTTCAAGGTCGACGAGCCGGTGCAGGCCGCGACCGTGCTGCGGGGTCTCGACGGCGTGCACGACGTGCACGTCGACGGTGACCTCGTGCACGCGGGCCTCAACGGCACGCCCCGCGCGGTCGCGCTGGGCGAACTGGTCAAGGCCGGGATCATGGTCGACCAGGTGGGCCCGCGCCGCAGGCTGGAGGACGCGTTCCTGGAACTCGTCGGAGAGGGGAGTTCGGCGTGAGCGAGCAAGAACTCGGCGCGAGCGGCGTGCACACCGACTCCGCCGCGATCGACGACCTGACCACGGCCGTCGCGAGCGAGGTGAACGCGGTCGCGCCGGACGGCTCGACCGTCGGCTACCGGGCCCGCAAGACGCTGCCGCTGCGGGTGGAGCTGATCCGCCAGCTGCGGCGGCGCCGGACCCAGCTCGTGCTGGCGTTCCTGGTGCTGCTGCCGGTGATCCTCGTGGTCTCGTTCGAGCTGGGCGAGGCGTCGCCGAACCGCCGCTCCGGCGGGTTCGTCGACCTCGCCACGGCCAGCGGCGTGAACTTCGTGCTGCTGACGCTGTTCGTGACGAGCAGCTTCCTGCTGCCGATGGTCGTGGCGCTGTTCTTCGGCGACACGATCGCCAGCGAGGCGTCGTGGTCCAGCCTGAAGTACCTGCTGGCCGCGCCGATCCCGCGACACCGGCTGCTGCGCCGCAAGGCCATCTCGTCGGGCCTGCTGTCGCTGTTCGCCCTGATCCTGCTGCCCGCCGTCGCGCTCGCCGTCGGCGTCGTCTGGTACGGCTCGGGCGAACTGGTCAGCCCCACCGGTGAGGCCGCGTCGTTCGGCGACGGCGTCACCGCCCTGGTGCTGGCGGTCGGCTACATCGCGCTGCACCTGTTCTGGGTCGCGGGCCTGGCGCTGTTCCTGTCCGTCGCCACCGACGCGCCGCTCGGCGCCGTCGGCGGCGCGGTGCTGGCGTCGATCCTGTCGCAGATCCTCGACCAGATCACCGCGCTCGGCGACCTGCGGCAGTACCTGCCGACGCACTACGCGCTGTCGTGGGCGGACCTGCTGTCGACGGACATCGACTGGACCGAGATGACCAAGGGCGCGTTCTCGGCGCTGGTGTACGGCGGGCTGTTCACGCTGCTGGCCGCCCGCCGGTTCACCACGAAGGACGTCACCAGCTAGTACACCGAGCCGACCGGCCTAGTGCACGCAGAACTCGTTCCCCTCGGGATCCTGGAGAACCGTGCACCGGCCGGTCGGCTCGTCCACCTCCGCGACGACCCTGGCCCCGGCGTCGACGAGCTTCGCCACGTGAGCCGCCTTGTCCGGTCCGGGGTTGACGTCGAGGTGCACCCGGTTCTTCGCCGTCTTGCCCTCGGGAACCCGCTGGATGTAGATCCGGGGGCCCTTCCCCTCCGGGTCGATCAAGGCCGTCTGGTCGTTCCACCGCTCCTCGGGCAGGTTGATCTTCCGCCCGAAGTCCTCCCAGGTCGTGAAGCCAGGAGGAGGCGGCTGGGGAACGTAGCCCGTGGCCAGCGCCCAGAACTCGGCGAGCTTGGCGGGGTCGTGCGCGTCGAACGCCACCTGGATGTCGAATGCCATGGCTCCGACGTTAAGCCGAATTGGTGACACCCACAGTCCTGGATAGCCGCCATTTTCGGGCGTACCGTCCGACCCATGCCTCGCCCAGTGCACTTCGAGATCCACGCCTCGGACCCAGCGCGCGCCCAGGCGTTCTACGAATCGACGTTCGGGTGGAAGTTCCAGAAGTACGGCGACATGGACTACTGGACCATCACCACCGGCGACGAGGGCGACGGGATCAACGGCGGCCTCACAGTCCGCCGAGGCCCGGACCCGGCCCCGGACGCCCCGGTCAACGCCTCACCGCTGACGATCGCGGTGGACGACATCGACGCCTACACGGCAGCGGCAGAACGCGCGGGCGGCACAGTGGCGCTGCCGAAGGACACGGTGCCGGGCGTGGGCAAACTCGCGTACTACAAGGACACCGAGGGCAACATCTTCGGCATCATCCAGCC
The DNA here is from genome assembly GCF_057122925.1 of Umezawaea sp. NCBI lineage: Bacteria > Bacillati > Actinomycetota > Actinomycetes > Pseudonocardiales > Pseudonocardiaceae > Umezawaea > Umezawaea sp. Next base: position 13,149 of record NZ_DBNGPQ010000095.1, read on the forward strand.
GGCCCCGAGGACCTGACCTCCGGACCAACACCGGGACCAACACCACCGCACAAGCCGCGCCCCGGCCCACCCAGCCCCAATGGCACCGGCGCAAACGGAGCCCTCGCCCTCACCGGGACGGGCACCTACGGGGCCCCCGGCCTCACCAGAACCACAACGGCACCGGCACCAACCGGGCCCGGCCCCAACCCGGCCCCAACGGAACCGGGACAAACCGGGCCCCCGGCCTCACCGGAACCACAACGGCACCCGAGCCCACAGCCCTTCCAAACCCCACCCCCCAACCGGACCCCGACTTCCAGCGCTCGTCATGCCCGCCACCCCTTGTCAAGGCATCTTTCCCGCCTTGACAAGGGGTGGCGGGCATGGACACACTCGCGCGGCGGGGTCAGCCCCTGGGACCGCCCCTCACCGCCCCCCGACAGCAAAGACCAGGAACCGCGGATACGTGATCCGCCGAAACCCCTGCGCATCCCGCACAGCGGCCTCGTACCGCCGCCCAGCCCGCTCGGCATCCGACTGAGCCTTGATCAACACCGGAGCGTGCCTGCTCCGCTCCTGGGAAGCCTGCGCCACCAGAGCCCGCTGCTCCAGGTCCAACGCCGCCAGGTCATGACTGAGCCGCTGGTTCAGCAACGTCTTCTTGGCCTGGATGGTCGCCTGCGCCTGCTGCTCAGCCGTCCCCAACTGCAACAGCTGAGCCCGGAACCGAGCCTCGATCACCTTCATCTGCCCCTCGGGCAACGTGATCGGCTGCGACCGCCGGGCGTGGCGCTCCTGCTCCCGACGCCACTCCTCCAACCGGTTCGCCTTCACCTCACCGATCCCCGGCACCCGCACGGAGTAGCCGGACGTCAGGTGGAACTGCGCGATCTTGTTCTGGAACTGCCCGTTGACCATGAACCCGACGCCGGAGAAGTCGGCCGCCGTCACGATGCCCGCCTCGCGCAGGTTGCCGACGAGCTTCCCCCCGATGCCGTCGATCCCGCTCTCCGCGATCAGGATCCTCTCCAGCTTGGACCGGACGTGCTCGGCCTGCGCCGCCAGCAGCGCCTGGGCCAGTTCCTGGCGGAGCTGGTTCGCGGTGCCGGTGCGCTCCGTCGCGAGCATCGCCAGGTACCGCGAGTGCTCCTGGTTGACGACCGCCAGTTCGCTGCCGTGCGTGGCCTGGATGGTCTGCCTGCGCTTGCGGCCGTCCTCGGTGATCCGCTTCGCCGCGTCGTCGAGCTGCTCCGCGCGCTTGGTGGCGCCCGCCAGCGCCTGGTTGGCCGAGACCTGGTCCTGCCGGGTCCTGTCGCGGTGGGTCCGCGCCTCCCGCGCGGCCTTGGCCTCCGCCCGGCGCAGGTACAGCACGGCCAGGTCCGCGCACCACAGCACACCGCCGAACACCGCGAGCCCGCCCGCGACGGCCGGACCGACCAGCGCGAGCGCGCCCAGCACCACCACCCCGACCAGAACGGCCGCCAGCAGCACGGTCGCGCCGACCAGACCGGGCCCGCGGCCGGCGAAGCGCCGCTCCACCACCGGTTCCACGTCCGCGACGTGGTCGGCCATCCACGCGGGCAGACCCGCGATGGTGGGCTGGTTGAACGAGTGCCGGGTCCTGGGCGTCTCGACCGTGATGGGCTTCAGCTCCGGCAGCAGCGTCGGCGGGATCGCCACGAGCGCCTGCACCTGCTCCACCAGCAGCCGCACGTCCGGGGAGACGTGGTTGAGCAGGATGGAGAACCTGCTGGACGTCGTGGGTTCGGTGAAGTCGTCCTCGGCGAGCAGCAGGTACTCGCCGCCCTCCTCGCGGAGCTGGTGCCACAGCGCGGGTTCCGCCGCGAGCGCCACCAGCGACAGGTAGATCACCCACGCGGAGAACCGGTCCATCGTCGGGTCGAAGTCCGCCTGCGACCGCGACGGCGACTGGTAGTTCCGGTGCCCCACCTCGGTGGCACCGGCCCCCGCCAGCGCGGGGACGTACATCCCGTCGTAGTCGACCAGCCGCAGCGAGCCGTCCCCGACGACGAGCAGGTTGCCGTGCTGGAGGTCGCCGTGCGCGATGCCCGCGTGCTCCAGCTCCGCCACCAGCTCGGCGAACCGCTGCGCCACCCTGGCGACGGCGGGCGAGTCGTCGACGTGCTCGTCGAGCCACCGGGTGAGGCTCGTGGCCTCCACCCAGTCCATCTTGAGGATCGGGTAGCGGCGGCCCTCCACCATGATCCCGTGCGGCAGGTAGGTGAACCCCACCTTCCAGCGGTGGTCGAGCCGGGCCAGGTGGTCGCTGACCGCGCGGTAGCGAACCTCCTGGTCGGAGACCTCCCTGGTGAAGCACTTGATCGCGTAGCGGCGCCCGTTCGCGGCCGTCACCGAGAACACGCTGGCGAAGTTGCCCGAGATGGCCCTCGGGCGGTGCAGCTTGTCCAGCTCGACGCGGGCGCCCTTCAGCTCGGGGTCGTCGAAGCACAGCGCCGTGTTCTGCAACGCCTCCACGTACGCCGCACCGGACGGGAACCTCGCGGTCGCCACGGGCCTACCCCAGGTCGACGTGCACGAGCGTCACGTCGTCGTTCTTCATCCGGCCACCCGCGCGCTCGGCGGCAACCCACTCGGCGAACTCCTCGGCGCTGCCCGCCGCGCTCAGGTCCCGCAGGACCTCCCACGGGCAGTCCTCCTGCTCCACCTCGGTCAGGAACCAGTGCGCGAGCGCGTCCGTGCCGAGGAAGAACTGGTCGCCCTCCTGGTAGTCGCCGCCCGCGAGGCCCGTCCGCGACGCGATCAGCTCGTCGTCGCGGTTGCGGCTGTTCAGCAGCGCGGGCGACGTGCCGAGCGCGATGGCGGTGTCGACCGGGAACGCCCGCAGCATGCTGTCCGCGCGCACTTGGAACAGGCAGCTGTCACCGAGCGCGGCGGCGTGCCACAGCCCGACGTCGGTCAGGTGGAACGCGAGCAGCGTCGCGTACGCGCCCCGCTCCAGGCCCGGCTGCTCGTACCACTTGATGGGCCGGGCGGTCTCCTCGCGTTCGGCGACGTAGGCCGCGAGCCAGACGTCCCAGTCGTCGACGGCGCCCAGCACCACGCGGGCGAACCCGGCCTCGCTGTGCAGCACCTCGGGCTTCGCCCGCACCGCCTCCACCGTCGAGTCCACCAGCACCCGCGCCCACGGGCGCGCCAGCAGGCTCTCCGACGCGCCGTCCGCCACCGCGACCGACACGGGCCCGTCCGTCGGCTCGTCCGACGCGATCACGGGCACCACGACGGCCGCGTCCTCGCACTCCTCCGCCGTGGCCCCGTCCTTGGGGACGGACAGCGTCGAAACGTAGGCCCACATCGGCGTCAGCGCAGGTCGGTGGCGCGAGTACCGATGTCGAGGAACTGCACGATCGACGCGATGTCGGCGTTGTAGACGAACCCGCGCGTCGCGTCGCTGACCGAGAAGCCCTGCGTGGCGGCGTAGGACCGCATGTCCGTCGGCAGCACGCTGGACATGCCGAACAGCGTCTTCGAGTACGCGTCCGGCAGGTTCGTGTCGGTGTCGGGGAACGTCACCGGCTCCGCGTCACCGGCCGACACGTGCAGGTTGAACAGCAGCGCTGCGCCGTCCGCGCTGGCGTGCGCCCTGATCCCGGAGGCGGGACCGTCCGGGTCGCCGTCGGTCGCCTCGCCGTCGGTCAGGTTCAGCACGATCGGCGGGAAGCAGCCGGGGTGGTCCACCAGCCACTTCGACACGATCGACTCCGCGTACTGGAGCGCCCGCCCCATCGGCGTGCCCGCGTTCGCCACCGGGTCCATCCAGACGGGGAACCGGGTCGTCGTCTCGACCAGCCCGCCCGCGCCGTCCGGCACCTTCTTGACCCGCTCCTCGACCCGCGCGGGGTTGTCGGCCACCTCGCTCAACGGCACCAGGTCCCGCCCCGCGAGCGCACCCGCGTACGCCGAGCCGACCGTGCTGCCGTAGCCGATGACGGCGACGTGGAAGTAGTCGCGCACGCCCTCTTCCTTGGCGCACTTGACGGACAGCTCGGTCAGCAGCCGGTTGATCGCGTCCGCGACCACGTCCGCCTTGCGCTGGGGGCTGTCACCGCCGATGGGGTCGTTCATGGACGCGGACTGGTCCACGAGGAACACGAAGCAGGTCGGGTTGACCCTGCTGATCTCGGCTGAATACGCCACTCGAGGTACCTCCGGAGTCGACCGCGGCCATGACGGAACCCACCGTAGTCCGTGTGCGCTCAGCAGTTGTGGCCGCTTCGTCCGCGATCGGGCTGGATGACGGGTTCTCGCACGTCGTGCCAGGTCTCGGAGCACGTGGTCACGCACCCCTGAGTCCGATGTGGGCACTCACGGTGACCTACGGTGGCTTCGGTTTTCCGTTGTCGGACCTGCTGCGGGGGTGTCATGGGCAAGAACGGTTTGTCGCTGGAGGAGATCGAGGGCGTGTCGTGGGGCGCGGTTCCGGCCGATGCCACGGGGTTGGTGGAGACGGTGTACCGGTTGAGGCGCAAGCCTCTCGACACGCTCCAGCCAGGGGACCTGCGCGTGTTGCTGGGGCAGCAGGAGGGTTTGGCCGTGCTGGTGCCTCGGGCGCTTGCGCTGCTGGAGGGGAATCCGCTGCTGGAGGGCGACTACTACCCCGGTGATGTGCTGGTGGCGGTGCTGCGTCTGCCTGGGGCGTACTGGTCGGCCAATCCGGGGCAGCGCGAGGCCGTGGAGCGGATCCTGGCCGGGCTCGACGGTGGTGGAGCTGTGAAGGATGGTGTTGAGGCGTTTCGGAGGGCGACTTCCGGGATGTGTTGAGTGCCTGAGTCAGTAGGTCCGCTCAGACCGGTAGGTCCGACGGGTCCGGCAGGTCCGGCAGGTCCGGCAGGTCCGCGAGCCTGGTGGGTCCGGTGGCGGTCGGGCAGGTTCAGCCCGTTGGAGGCGGGCAGCACCCCACGAGCCGAGGAAGCGAATCGTGGGGCGCTGCGCCTTCATCCCGGCGTAAGCCGGGAAGTTGGGGGTGCCCTGTGTGGTCGGGCTGCTTGGCAGAGCGGGGGTCCGGCACGTTAGAGGCGGTCCGACGGGTCCAGCGCACAGGCAGGTCCGGCAGGTCCGGCGAAGCAGAACCCAGCCCGACCGCACGTCCAGCCTGACTGCGGGTCCGACCCGGCGTGACCGCAGGTCCGGCGTGACCGCAGGTCCGGCCTGGGCTCAGGCCCGGCGGGTCCGGCCTGGGCTCAGGCCCGGCGGGTCCGGTCCGGCCGCAGGTCCACCGGACCGTATGGCCGCGTGTCCAGCGGGTCCGGCCTGGCCGTAGGTCCAGCGGGTCCGGTCCGGCCGAAGGTCCGGTCCGGCCGAACGGCCGCAGGGACAGCCTGACCGCAAGTCCAGGCCGGCCTCAGGGACAGCCTGACCGCAAGTCCAGTCCGGCCGCAGGTTCGGCCTGGCCGCGGGTCCAGCGGGCCGGTGTGACCGCAGGTCCGCCCTCGGCTCAGGCCCAGCGGGTCCGGTCCGCCCGCAGATCCGGCCGGACCGTCCAACCGCAGGTCTGGCGAGTCCGGTGCGGCCGCAGGTCCAACCTGACTGCGGGTCTGGCGGGTCAAAGTCCGGCCGCAGGGTCGGCCGGACCATCGAACCGCAGGTCTGGAGGGGCAAGTCCGGCCGCAGGCTCGGCCTGGCCGCAGGCTCGGCCTGGCCGCAGGCTCGGCCTGCGGGTCCAGTCGTGGGTCCTGCCGGGCCGTGCAGCTGCGGGTCCAGCAGGTCCGGACGGCAGCGGGTCCAGCAGGTCCGGACGGCAGCGGGTCCGGTTCGGGCCGGGCCGGGCGTGAGTTCAGTGGGCGGTGGTTGGTTTGGTGCAGGCTGACAGCGCCCCACGAGCCGAGGAAGCGAGTCGCGGGGCGCTGCGCCGTTGGCCCGGCCTGTGGCCGGGAGCTCTGGTTACTTGACGCCCGCGGCGTCCATGCCTCTCAGTTCCTTCTTGAGGTCCTGGATCTCGTCGCGGAGGCGGCCCGCCAGTTCGAACTGGAGGTCGCGGGCGGCGGCCATCATCTGGTCGGTCAGCTGTTGGACCAAGTCGGCCAGTTCGGAGCGGGCCATGCCCGAGCGGTCCTTGTCGGCGAGGACGCCGGAGCTGCGCCCTCCGCCCGCCTCGCCGGTGGAGCGCTTGCCGCGGGAGGCGTTGCGGCCCGAACCGCCGACCTCGATGGCGTCCTCGGCCTCGGCGTAGACCTGTTCGAGGATGTCGGTGATCTTCTTGCGCAGCGGCTGCGGGTCGAGGCCGCGTTCGGTGTTGTAGGCGATCTGCTTGGCGCGCCTGCGGTTGGTCTCGTCGATGGCGTGGCGCATCGAGTCGGTGACGCGGTCGGCGTACATGTGGACCTGGCCGGAGACGTTTCGGGCCGCACGGCCGATCGTCTGGATGAGGCTGGTGCCGGAGCGGAGGAAGCCCTCCTTGTCGGCGTCGAGGATCGCCACCAGGGACACCTCGGGGAGGTCGAGGCCCTCCCTGAGGAGGTTGATGCCGATCAGGACGTCGTAGTCGCCCAGCCGGAGCTGCCGGAGCAGCTCGATGCGGCGGAGGGTGTCGACCTCGGAGTGCAGGTAGCGGACCCGGATGCCGAGTTCCAGCAGGTAGTCGGTGAGGTCCTCGGACATCTTCTTGGTCAGGGTGGTGACCAGCACCCGCTCGTCGCGTTCGGCGCGGCTGCGGATCTCGTGGACGAGGTCGTCGATCTGGCCCTCGGTGGGCTTGACGATGACCTCGGGGTCGATCAGGCCGGTCGGGCGGATGACCTGCTCGACGAACTCGCCGCCGGCCTGGCCGATCTCGTACGGGCCGGGCGTGGCCGACAGGTACACCGTCTGGCCGATGCGGTCGGCGAACTCCTCCCACGTCAGCGGGCGGTTGTCCAGCGCGCTGGGCAGGCGGAAGCCGTGCTCGACCAGGTTGCGCTTGCGGGACGCGTCGCCCTCGTACATGCCGCCGATCTGCGGCACCGTCACGTGCGACTCGTCGACCACCAGCAGGAAGTCGTCCGGGAAGTAGTCGATCAACGTCGCCGGGGCCGAGCCCGCCGGACGGTCGTCGATGTGGCGCGAGTAGTTCTCGATGCCGTTGCAGAACCCGACCTGGCGCATCATCTCCAGGTCGTAGCTGGTGCGCATCCGCAGCCGCTGGGCTTCGAGGAGCTTGCCCTGGCGCTCCATCTTCTCCAGCGACTCCGCCAGCTCGCGCTCGATGTCGCCGATCGCCCGCTCCATGCGCTCCGCGCCCGCCACGTAGTGGGTGGCGGGGAAGATCCGCAGGTCGTCGACCTCGCGGACCACGTCGCCGGTCAACGGGTGCAGGTAGTACAGCTTGTCGATCTCGTCGCCGAAGAACTCGACCCGGATGGCCAGCTCCTCGTACGCCGGGATGATCTCCACCGTGTCGCCGCGCACCCGGAAGGTGCCGCGGGCGAACGCGATGTCGTTGCGGGTGTACTGGACGTCGACCAGTGCGCGCAGGAACAGGTCGCGGTCGACCTCCCCGCCGACGGCCAGCGAGATCGACCTGTCCAGGTACGACTGCGGGGTGCCGAGGCCGTAGATGCACGACACCGAGGCGACCACGATCACGTCGCGCCTGGTCAGCAGGCTCATCGTGGCCGCGTGGCGGAGCCGCTCGACGTCGTCGTTCACCGAGGAGTCCTTCTCGATGTACGTGTCCGTCTGCGGGATGTACGCCTCGGGCTGGTAGTAGTCGTAGTAGCTGACGAAGTACTCGACCGCGTTGTCCGGGAAGAAGCTCTTCAGCTCGTTCGCCAGCTGCGCGGCGAGCGTCTTGTTGGGCGCCATGACCAGCGTCGGCCGCTGCACCTTCTCGATCAGCCACGCCGTCGTGGCGGACTTGCCGGTGCCGGTGGCACCGAGCAGCACGACGTCCTTCTCGCCGCGGCGGATGCGGCGTTCCAGGTCGGCGATCGCCGCGGGCTGGTCACCCGCGGGCTCGTAGTCGGCGACCATGCGGAACTGCCCGTCGGTGCGGGGGATGTCGCCGACGGGCCGGAACTGCGAGTGCGCCTTGGGGGTCGCGTCCTCAGCGGGGATCTCGGTAGGGAATGCCACAGCACGAAGGTACGCCTGGGGTCCGACAATTTCTGATCGGCGCTGGTCAAGCCCCCTTTAGCAGTTGCAGTCGCACCCGCAGCAGTCGCCGTCGCAGCAGCACGCGTCGCCGCAGTTGCAGTCGCAGTTGCACCAGGCGTCGTGCCACGTGCCCTTCCACGGGCCGGGGTACGGGTCGCGGCAGCAGTACTGGCAGGTCCCGCACTGGTAGAGCACCGCGACGCAGCCCGCCGCGACGCCGCGGCCGCGCGGCGGGTCGACGCGCGGCGGCCACGCCCACAGGAACCGGCCGGGACCGGGATCCTTCGGGTGCTTGCGGCCCTTCTTCCCCGGCGGCGGGGGCGGACCGGGCGGCGTGCCGCCACCGGGCGCGCCGGGCGGCGGCACGGGTGGCGGGGCGTACTGGCCGTAGGTGTTCTCCTGGCCCGGCGGGGGCTGGTGGGGCGGCGGGTACATGCCGGGCGCGGGCTGCCAGCCGGGCGGCGGAGGCGGCTGGTGGGCGTGCGGGTCGCCGAACGTGCGCCCGATCGCGGTCCTCAGCTCGTGCACGAACAGCGCGTGCACCAGCCGGTCGTCGGTGAACGTCGCCTCGCGCAGCGCGAGCTTGATGCCGAGCGCCGCGTCGTCGCACAGCCGTCGGGCCTCGGCGAGGTCCGTGCCGGTGGCCGTCAGCGGGTTCCACGCGCCGGACGCGCGGTCGGCCTCCAGGTCCTCCACGGCGTCGAGGAGGTGGGCGAGCCGTCCGAAGAGCCTGCCGACCTCGCGCAGCGGGGCCACGTTGCCGGGACGGCCCGCGAGCACGGCGGTCTGCGCGCACGCCTCGCCGGTGGCGGTCTCGGTCGGCTCGGTGACGAGCAGGACCGAGCTGCCCGCACCCGCGGCCGCCTCGACCTCCTCCTGCCTGCGCACGGCCTCGACCAGCACGGACGTGTCGAACCCGAGGTCGGCACCGGTCTCGGCGGCCTGGTCGGCCCACCGGGACGCGACCCTGCGGCCCACCCCCCTGGCGGCGCGGCGGGCGAACACGCCGTCGCCGTCCTCGATGTGGTCGCGCACCTTCGTCGAGGCGAGGACGAGCGAGACCGTCGCGGCCAGCCGGGCGCCCCGGCCGTGCGACACGTCGGCCGACCTCATGCCCCGCAGCGGGCACGGACCGGCGGCCCTGCGGCCGGTCCCCGCCGGGGACTGGGCCTCGACCATGGCCGAGATCGCCAGGCCGTCGTAGTTGGTGACGACCCTCGCGAGCTGCCCGTGGTCGTCCCGGAGGGCGAGGCAGAGCCCGCACAGGTGGGCGAGCCAGGCCTCGCTCAGCTCAGGGCCGAGGCGGTTGCGGCAGGGGCGGATGATCCCGAACATGCGCGGATCTTAGACAGCGGATTCAACCGAATGTAGCAATATGGGTAGACCGTTGGACTCGGCAAGATAACGGGATGCACACGCAGGAGGCCGCCCCCGTGGCGCACATCCACCCGCCCAAGATCGAGTACTTCGACCTGGACGCGAAGAGCAACACCGATCCCAAGGGCCACCTGCGGGGGGTGGAGGAGTACCGCACCGCGCCGCACGGGCTGTACATGTTCCGGCCGGTGCTCGGCCACCCGGAGCTGTCGCACTTCGAGTCGTGGCTGCTGCCCTCGTTCGGGCTCCGCGTCACCCGCCAGTCGTGGCACCCCGGTCACGAACGCGACTACGACCTGTACGTGGACGTCGTGGAGATCACCTCCAGCGGCACGGTGTGGAAGACGGTCGACCTCTACCTCGACCTGATCGTGCGGACCGGCCGCGGCGTGACCGTCCTGGACACCGACGAGCTGCTCGCCGCTTTGGCGGCGGGCCTGGTCCAGGCCCCGCGCGCGCAGTGGGCGCTGGAGACGGCCTACCGCGCCGTCGCGGGCATCTCCTCCCACGGGTTCGACGCGATCCGCTGGCTGGCGGCGCAGGGAGCAGTCACGACCTGGCGACGCCGGTAGTACTGACAGTGTTTTGATACCCCAATCCGTGATGTAACAAATCGACCCGGAGGGTTACCGAACGCACACTTAGGGCTACCCTCGGGTCGCGTGGGAGCGGTCATCACACCTCAGCTGGTCGACACGGTCGACACCGTAAGCGCTGTTCGCAGCTACTCCTCCGGGATGTCGCGACACCTGACGACCTGCGAGGTCGAGCGGTGGGGACTGCGGATGGAGTGCCCGACCCCGGAGGACCCGTTCTCCGATTCGGAGATCACGTGGCTGATCCCGGAACTGGGTCTGCGGCTCACGCACCACCGCCCTCGGTCGCGGCACGCGCGCCGGGCACCGAGCGTGCTCACGGCGGTCCGCGTGGAGCGCGACGGCCGGTCGTGGCGCACGACGGACCTGCTGCTCGGCCTCTCCGTCCCCGGCGGCACCACCGCCCGGATCGTGCGCTCCGAGGAGTTCGCCGCCGCCGTCGCGGGCCGCGTCCTGCGCCCCGGTGACGCCGACCTGGCGCTGCGGACCGTGCACCGCACGCTGGAGGAGATCAGCCTGCACCGCCACGACATGACGTCGTGGCTGATGCACCGCGGCCTCTACGAGGTCTGGCCGCCGCTGTAGCCCATCCGCTCGGAGGCCGCCGCCATCCACGGCTCCTTGGCCTCCGCGTAGTTCTCCCACGTGTCGTCCGAGGCGAACTCGGCCGACAGCGCCAGCTTCAACGCCTGGTAGTCCGCCACCTCGGCGGGGTTGGCCAGCAGCCAGTCCCGGAACCGCAGCGCCCACTCCCACGCCGGCCCGCCCTTCACCCGGACGTGCAGGTTGACGAGCCTCGACGGGTCCGCTCCCGCGTGGAACCGCTTCCGCCACGGCTCCTGGTCGGCGCCCTCGGGCTTCGGCACGTCCTCGGCGTCCTTGCGCACCAGCGGGAAGCCCGCGTCACCCAGCCGGTCGGCCAGCTCGTCGGCCGCCGCCAGGGACGGGACGCCCAACTGGAGGTCGATCACGTCCTTCGCGGCCAGGCCCGGCACGGCGGTCGAGCCGATGTGCTCGACGGTCAGCCCTCCCGCGGCGAGGCCGATCCGGGCGGCGATCCGCCGCGCCTGGAGCGGCCAGGTGTCGTCGTGCGGGACGACCTGGGGACGACCGGACACGCGGCGGTGGAGGCGGACGTTCGCCTCGAACGGGACCAGGCGGTCGGCCCAGAGCGCGTCCACGGCCGCGAGGACCAGGTCGGGGGTGCCGGAGTTGTCCAGCCACACGTCCGCCACCGCCCGCCGCTGGTCGTCGGTGGCCTGCGCGGCGATGCGGTTGCGGGCGTCCTGCTCGGCCATGCCGCGGGCACCCACCAGCCTGCGGACGCGCTCCTCCTCGCCCGCGTGGACGATCAGCACCAGGTGGTAGGCGGGGGCCATGCCGTTCTCGACCAGCAGCGGAACGTCGTGGACGACGACCGCGTCCGGTGCCGCTCCCGCGATCAGTTCGGCGGTCCTGGCACCCACCAGGGGGTGAACGATGCCGTTCAGGGTCTTGCGGGCGGTGTCGTCGGTGAAGACCCTCGCCGCCAGGGCACCCCGGTTCAGGGCTCCGTGCTCGTCCAGGACGTCCGCGCCGAACGCCTCGACGATCCCGGCGAGCCCCTCGGTGCCCGGCTCCACCACCTCGCGGGCCAGCTTGTCGGAGTCGATGAGCACGGCCCCGTGCTCCTGGAGCCTCCTGGCCACCGTCGACTTGCCCGATCCGATTCCCCCGGAGAGCCCCACGCGCAACATGGGGCCAGTCTTTCAGGAGATCGGCTGCGTCATCGACTGGACGGCGAACCCGGTGAGGACCTGACCGAGCTGCTCGGCCGGGAGGAGGTCCGCCCGCGCCCTGACCACGAAGGTGGACTTGCCGATGGAGCCGATGAGGAGCAGTTCCTGGGGACTGGTCAGCAGGGTGCCGCGCTGCTTGGCGACGGGGACGTCGGCGACCGCGGCACCCGCCTGGCGCTCGGCCTCCACGCTCTCGGTGACCCGCTGCTGCGCCGAGACGTCGTCGGCGTAGGTGGAGACGCCGATGACCAGGAGCGCGTCGGACAGCGGTTTGCCCGCCGGGATGCCGTGGTAGCAGTCGATCTTCCCGGTGCGGGCGATCGACGGCTCCGCGATGCCGATGATCTCCGTCGGCTTGGGGAGTTCCCGGCCGAGCGCCTGGGCGACCTGTTCGACCGGGACGATCAACTCGCAGTCGTCCGGCAGGGGCCGGTCGGCCATCACCGGGGTTCGGGTCACCGAAGTGGGTGCCACGATCGTGGGGATCTGCGGGGGTGGCGCGGCGGGGCGCTTCGGTGTCGCGCACGCCGCCAAAGCCAAGGCGCACAAGGCCATCACCGAACCCACCGTCAGCTTCTGGAACCGGACGCCAGCCATAGGAGACCGAACCTAGTAGGCCGGACGGTCGAATCCAAGCGGCGTGCCGGGTGCGACGCGGTCGTGTTTCGGTCGACCGGATCGGGTGGAGCGAACGGCGGGTTCGCAGCGGTCGGTGGTCGGGTCGACCCCGACTTCCACACCACGGCGGCACGGCGTCCGGGAACGGCGAAGCCCCGCACCACCGTGAGTGGTGCGGGGCTTCGTCAGTGGGTCTCAGCTAGCCGATCCCGAGGGATCAGGCGCCACCCGACAGCTTCTCGCGCAGCAGCGCGAGCTGCTCGTCGCTGGCGAGGGTGCCACCGGACTGGGCCGGGGCGCCGGTGCTGGACGCGGCGGCCGGAGCGTCGCCACCCGAGGAGTAGTTGGTCTCCCCAGCGGCCTCTTCCTCGGCGGCAGCGGCCTTCGCGACCTGCTTCATGTGGGCCTCGTAACGGGTGTGGGCCTCAGCGTACTGACGCTCCCACTCCTCACGCTGCTTGTCGAAGCCTTCCTGCCACTCCTGGCTCTCGACGTCGAAGCCCTCGGGGTAGATGTAGTTGCCCTCGGCGTCGTACTCGGCGGCCATGCCGTACTGCGTCGGGTCGAACTCGGAGTCGACCGTGAAGCCCTCGTTCGCCTGCTTCAGCGAGAGGGAGATGCGGCGGCGGTCCAGGTCGATGTCGATGACCTTGACCATGACGTCGTCGCCGACCTGCACGACCTGCTCCGGGATCTCGACGTGGCGCTCGGCCAGCTCGGAGATGTGCACCAGGCCCTCGATGCCCTCGTCCACGCGGACGAACGCGCCGAACGGAACCAGCTTCGTGACCTTGCCGGGCACGATCTGGCCGATGGCGTGCGTGCGGGCGAACTGGCGCCACGGGTCTTCCTGCGTCGCCTTGAGCGACAGCGACACGCGCTCGCGCTCCATGTCGACGTCGAGGACCTCGACGGTGACCTCCTGGCCGACCTCGACAACCTCGGACGGGTGGTCGATGTGCTTCCAGGACAGCTCCGAGACGTGCACCAGGCCGTCGACGCCACCCAGGTCCACGAAGGCACCGAAGTTGACGATCGAGGACACGACGCCCTTGCGGACCTGGCCCTTCTGCAGCTGGTTGAGGAACTCGCTGCGGACCTCGGACTGGGTCTGCTCCAGCCACGCACGGCGGGACAGGACCACGTTGTTGCGGTTCTTGTCCAGCTCGATGATCTTGGCCTCGAGCTCACGGCCGACGTACGGCTGGAGGTCGCGGACGCGACGCATCTCGACGAGCGAGGCGGGGAGGAAGCCGCGGAGACCGATGTCGAGGATGAGACCACCCTTGACGACCTCGATGACGGTGCCCTTGACGGGCTCGTCCTTCTCCTTGAGGGCCTCGATGGTGCCCCACGCCCGCTCGTACTGAGCGCGCTTCTTGGAGAGGATCAGGCGGCCTTCCTTGTCCTCCTTCTGGAGAACAAGGGCCTCGACCTCGTCACCGACGCTGACAACCTCGGCGGGATCGACGTCGTGCTTGATCGACAGTTCACGCGAGGGGATGACGCCCTCGGTCTTGTAGCCGATGTCGAGCAGGACCTC